>JBDTTS010000299.1:0-3561 GCA_039930525.1 Actinomycetes bacterium
GGCGCGCCGCGCGCGTCAGACGGTGATCGCGAGGTCGGCGACTTCACCGATCTCGGCGCGCACCGTGCGATCGACCGACGCCCCCGGCGCCAGCACCCGAACCGTCCACGCGCCTGGCGCGGCAAAGAAGCGGAACTGCCCTGTGGCTGACGTCGGCACCTCGGCGGTGAACTCTCCCGAGCCGTCGAGCAGCCGCACATAGGCCGGCGACACCGCTTCGCCGTCAGCAGTCACGATGCCCTGGATCACTGCCTCCTTGGTGGCGTTCACGCCGAAGATGTCGGGTCCGCCTGCAATCGCTCCGCACATGACGCCCCCTACGACCCGTCGCCGAGTTCGATCGGCACGCCAACCAGCGAGCCGTATTCCGTCCATGAACCGTCGTAGTTCTTCACGTTCGGAGCCCCGAGCAACTCGTGCAGCACGAACCAGGTGTGCGCCGAACGCTCACCGATCCGGCAGTACGCGATCGTGTCTTTGGTGAGGTCGACGCCGGCGCCGACGTACAGCGCCGTCAACGCGTCGTCGTCGCGAAAAGTGCCGTCGTCGTTGGCGGCCTTCGACCACGGGATGTTCTTCGCCGTCGGCACGTGGCCCGGTCGCTGCGACTGCTCCTGCGGCAAGTGCGCAGGCGCGAGCAGGCGTCCGGAGTACTCATCGGGTGAGCGGACATCGACCAGATTCTGGACGCCGATCGCCGCCAACACATCATCACGGAACGCCCGGATCGACGTATCTTGCTCGCTCGCTGTGTACGCCGTCGGCATCCGCTCGGGGACGTCGGCGACGAGCTCGCGCGAGTCGAGCTCCCACTTCTTGCGGCCGCCGTCGAGCAGCTTCACCGACGCGTGCCCGTACAGCGTGAAATACCAGTAGGCGTACGACGCGAACCAGTTGTTGTTGCCGCCGTACAGGACGACCGTGTGGTCATTGCTGATACCGCGTTCGGAGAGCAACGCCTCGAACGTCGGGCGGTCGACGAAGTCGCGTTTGACCGGGTCTTGCAGGTCGGTCTTCCAGTCGAGGCGAACGGCGCCGCGGATGTGGCCCTTCTCGTAGGCGGTCGTGTCTTCGTCGACCTCGACGAGGACAACGGTCGGGTCGGACAGGTGAGCCTCGACCCAGTCGGCGTCGACGAGCACGTCACGGCGGCTCATGCGGCAGCCTCCTCGTTGATCGGCGCAGCGGTGGGGACGACCGTCGTGGTCCGGGTGCCGAGCAGGCGGCGCCCGATCAGGTAAACCTCGCAACCCAGGCAGAAGCCGAACGCCGCGTTCAGGAACGCCGCAGCAAGCGCCAACCCGACGGCCACGAGCCCAACGGTGGACGCGCCCAGCACCAGCGCAATGGTCCCGATCAGGCCGAAGCCGAATCCCACGCCCTGGGCAAACCGCGGCGGGGCGGCCGACTCGAGGTCGGTGGGCGGTGCCAGACGCGGACGCACCAGCCGCCGGTACACGGCGGAGTAGGGGCTGCGGGCCAGCCCGGCGAACGCGCCGAGCGCAAAGACGACGGTCTGCGCGGCGAGCAGCCAGGCGTTGCCAGTGAGCAGCACGATGGCCAGGACGACGGTGGTCAGGGCCGCGGCGAAGCGCGGTCCACGAGGGTCGATCACGATGAACTCCGATGGTGTGGGGGGCAGCGAGCGAGTGACACGGGGGCGGTCGGCCGGGGATACGGCGGGGGTCGGACCAGCGTCGTCCGGCGGGGGCCGGGCCAGAAGGCCAGCGATCGGGGTCGGTCAACGTGCGGTCAGTGCCGGCACTTCAGTGCTGACAACACTTCATTGCCGACGACACTCAGTGCTGACAACACAGGCAGCCGGCGACGCGACAGAGGTCGACGGCGCGGCGTTGGGTGAGCCCCAGCTGGCGGGGCATGCGGCTGGCCATAAGAGCGAGGGTAGGTAGCGCACCATCCGCTGTCGATTCTGTATCAAATAGTGAGATCACGTCTCACTCACCGGACGAGGGTCGTTCTGGGGCTCAGCGAGGACGCCGATCGCCGCGATCACGTCGACCTTGCGCGGTTGCCCGGCCGCCCGTTGGACGACCAGACCGTCGGCGTCCAACACGAACACGGTGGGGGTGCGCATGACGTCCCACTGGCGGACGAGATCGAGGTGGGCCTCGGCGTCGATCTCAACTGCCGCGACCCCGTCGACCATCTCAGCGACGTCGAGCAGCACCCGACGGGTGGCGCGGCAGGGTTGACAGAACGCCGACGAGAACTGCACCAACGTGGCCCTGGCACCGAGGTCGACGCCCAGGTCGGACGCCGAGAAGCGCGGGCTGCGCGCGCGCACGGCAGCATCCTCACCAGCATCTGGCACCTGGCGCAGGCGGCCGTCGGTGCGACGCCGCCACCACCCGAAGGCGGAGGCCGCGATGAGCGCCACCACCAACACGATGAGGCCGGGGTTGTTCACCCTCGTGCCAGCGTTCGGAGCGGCGTCGGCATTCCCGGCCGAACTCGGGCAGCGACCGTCAGCTCGATCTGAACGGCCCGCCCGGCCTGAACTTGCTCAACCAATCAGGCCGACAGCGACGTAGCCCAGCGGAGCCGCCAGCAGCACCGGCCACACCCCACCCGCCATCCAGCCAACGCCACGGCCCCGAACCCGCGCCTGCCCGGTGGCGGCCAGGGCGACGGGGACGCCCGCAGCAACACCCAGGCCAAGGCCGAGCACCGGTTCATCCACTGCGACTCCGAGCAGCAAGCCAGCCACCGCACCGGCAGTCAGCGGCGCCGCGATGGCACCGAAGATGCCCGGCGCCAGCCGTCCAACTGCTGCCGCAGCGCAGGCGCCCGCGAGCACCACCGTCGTGGCGTTGCCGTCTTCGAGCTCGATCAATACCACCCAGGCCGCCCCCAGCGAGGCGACGGTTCCCAGCGAAACGGTGGCGGCGAGGGCGTCGACGAGATCGGTCCGACCGTCCTGGCGCAGCAGCTGCTGGACGACGGCAATCAGGTAACCGGCACCCAGAACGACCGCGATCGGTCCGAGGCTCGGGGCGTCGGCAGTGGTGGCGACGATGACATCGACGATCGCGGCTAAGCCAGCCCCCACCAAGGCGCCGGACGCCGCAGAGGGCGCACCCAGCGAGCGGTGCCAGGTGAGCGCCAGCACCACCTGCAGCGCGATCACCGGACCCCACAACCACGGCAGCTGCAGCAGCGCGCCCACCAGCACGATCCCGGCAGCGAGCGCCCCGATCAGCGCCGTGCGCCAGTCGGGCAGATGCAAGTGATGCGGTACCTCAGACGCCGACGCTGCCTGGTCAGAAGCGATGGGCTGGTCGGCGGTCACCGGTCGATCATGCCGGACCGCCGGCGCTCTGCCGAATCTCGCCCGCGCTCTGCTCAGCTCCGCCGGCGCTCTGCTCAACGTCGCCGGCTCCGCCGGCGAAGGGCGGCAGCACCTCCACCACCGAGTCGGGGCGCAGCGCGACGTCGGCGTGCGGCGTCCGCCCGACCGGGTACTCATCAACGACGAACGAGCAGACGCTCACGACGCGAGCGAACGATGCGGGCCGGTTCGCCCGCGCGAGCGAGGTCGCC
>JBDTTS010000300.1:0-3546 GCA_039930525.1 Actinomycetes bacterium
GCCGAGGACGCCACACATTCGGCGCACCGACCGTGCATCGCCATGTGGGTCACATCTACCTCGAACCCATTGGCCGCGCGCAAACTTCCCACCAGCGGCTCGACCGCGGCAGCGGGGACGGCAATGATGCCGCCGCATCCGTTGCAGACCAGGTGGACGTGGTCGCTCTCGTCGGCCGGGTGGTAGGTGGGCGCGCCGTGTCCAAGATGGGTGTGAGTGACGAGCCCGACCTCTTCAAGGACGTCGAGCGTGCGGTAGACCGTGGACAGGTTCACCGACGACGCCTTGCCCTGCACGACACCGGCGATCTCGTCGGGGGTGCCGTGCCCAAGCTCGCGTACGGCGTCGAGCACCAACTGGCGTTGCGGCGTCAAGCGGTACCCGCGCGAACGCAGTTCAGACTGCCAGTCGGCGTCAGTCACTCAACGCGCGCCAGCTGCGCCGACAGATGAGGTTGCAGCGGCTCGCCCATGGCGGCCATGTCGAACGCCCACATCAGGTCTCCGTCGACCAGGCCGTAGAGGCGGTGGCCCGAGGTGTACTCCTTGGCAGAGGTGGTGCGCGCCACGACATCGGTGCGGATCTCGATGCGGGGGCCGTCGCTCGTGCCCTCCCAGATCTCGGAGAACCCCGTTGGGTGCGACAGCAGCACCTCAAGCTGGCCGTCGGGGCGCGGCCGCCAGAAACCGGTCTCGGTGGCGAGAGGTCGGACGCGCTCACCGTCTTCGTTCAGCAACCAGCTGTGTGAGCGGTAGCCCAAGAACGGCTTGCCGTTGTGCTCGAACGTGACCTCTTGGGCGAACCGGAACTCCTCGATCGTCGGGTATCCCCCCACGCCCAGGCCGACCCACGATCCCAGAAGCCAGGCAAGCGGCGTGCACTCAGGCGCCAGGTCGTCCGGGATCTGGAACACCGCTGGGCCTAGCCCTGGCCGTTGTAGAGCTTGTACACGACGTAGAACGAGAACCAGGTGATCAGGATCGACACGGCGACGAGGAGACCGGTGTAGACGAATTCGAGCATGGGACCATCCTACGGGGCGCGGCGCACGCCGACCCGCTAGGACGGAGCACTCTGCAGTGAGCGAACAGTTCGAGCACGAGATCGAAGAGATCACCGGCATTGACGCCGCCGAGCCTGACGTCGACCACGCGGGTCTGCGCCGGGCTGAGCACGCGGCCCACAGGATCGCCGGTGCCATCTACGGCACGATTCTCGCCACCACCGTCGTCGCGGCCATGGGCCACGACCCGAGCCTCGTCGACCGGGCCATCGCGATCGTGGTCGTCACGTCGGCGGTGTTCTACGCCGCACATGTCTACTCGCTGATCGTGGCCGCGCGCATGGTGTCAGGGCGTCAGCTCACCCGCCACGAGATGCGCACCATCGCGTCCGACGAGTGGCCGATGCTGCAGTCGTCTTGGCCGGTCGTCGTGCCCCTTGTCCTGGGGAAGCTCGGTGTCGTGTCGGAGGAGTTGGCCGTCGACCTCGCGATGGTGGCCGGGATCGGCGCTCTCTTCTTCTACGGAGTACTGCTCGGCGTCCGCGAAGGGAAGGGGCGGATCAACATTGTGGTGAACGCACTCGTCGTCGGCGCGTTCGGACTGCTCATCTTGGCCCTGAAGATCCTCGTCCACTAGCCAGCCCGTCGAGTGCACACCCCGTTGACGCGCCAGCCCGTCGAGTGCACACCCCGTGGACGCCCGGGCCCGTCGAGTGCACATCCCATTGACGCCCAGCTCCGCCGAGTGCACACCCCGTTGACGCCCAGCTCCGCCGGCCTACTTCTTTCGATGCTTCGCGTGACGCACGAGCGCCTCGGCCACGTTGTTGCGGTACTGCGGCGTCGTCGTCGGCGGCAGCTCCACCGTCACTGCCGTCTTCTTCGGGAACTCGGCGTTGTACCAAGACGTCATCGTGCCGCCCCCCGAAACTTGCAGATTGGCCACGGGAAGGTTCAGCGCACGCGACAGCCAACGCGTCACATCCTTTTCTCCGCCCGAGAAGTCGACCGACGACAGCGGCTGGTGGATCGACACAATCGTGCGCGGTTGGATCCGCGAGAAGAACCGCACGATCGCGCGCGTCTCTGGCTCAGACGCCGGACGCGGCCCCGACCAGTAGCGCGTCCCCTTGCCCTGCTTCACCCACGTCTTGCTCGGGAAGTTTCGGTTCAGGTCGACGCCGCGCGCATTGACCCGCGTGGCTCGCACGTTGCCGTCGGGGTTCATCGTCGGAACCACCCACAACGCGACGTCCTTGATCGGGTCCTTGTTGATCAGGCGATTGAGCGCGAGGTAGCGCCCAGCCGGCTCGTCGCCGTGCATCTGGCCCAGAACTAGGTAGACGTTCTTGGCCTTCTTGTCGCCAAGGCGCCACGCTCTGATCGGACGCCCCTTCGTCGAGTGCCCGATCACGATCTTCGTGAGCCCGTCAGCGGCGAAGGCCGCGTCAGGTACCAGCAAGCCGCTTGCGGTGAAGGCGGCCGCACCGGTCAGCCCCGCTCGGGCAAGGAACGTGCGACGGTCCATCGACGAGTCGCCGAGGTCGTCCTGGTGGTCGCCGAGGTCGGTGGGGGCGGTGGCGCCGGGGTCGCCGGCGTGGTCGGTGGCGTCGGTGGCGTCGGTGGCGTCGGTGGGATCCATGACCACAAGTATCGGCACGACCGCCCCCCATCTGTCGAACCGACCCGAGCCGATCGCGATCCCCGAACGAACGGTCACCACGGTTCTACACTGACCAGATGCCATCTGAGGGGGAGATTGAACAGGCGCCGGAATCGCGCGTCCGCCCCCTGGGGGTCTTGCTCCGGTCGATTGTCGAAGGCATGGGATGGGGCGCCATCGCCAGCGCCGCCTACGGCGCCTTGCTGGTCGTAGTGGTCATCAGCGTGGCGACCCTTACGGACGGCATCGACGACCCCGACAGCGTGATCTTGATCTTCCTCACTGCAACGATGGTCGTCGCCGTGTACGGCTTGTTCATCGGCTTGGGCCAGGGTTTCCTGGTGGGCTTCGTCGTCGGGGCCACACTCGCCTCAGTCGCTGCCATTGACTCTGGCACCAGCAGGCCTTCACCCTCCGTAGCCCGCATCATCGGGGCCACTGAAGCCTTTGTGATCGTCGCAGCCACGGGCGCCGCCTTTGTGTTCGCGTTCAATGGTGGACTGAGCGGTCTACAAGACGAGGTCGAGCGCGTCTCTGCTTGGGCGCTCGTACGGTGGTTCGGCAGTATCAGCATTGTTCCGGGCCTCATCGCTGGCGCGATCTTCGCCTGGCGGACGCCAATCATCGTGCGCATCAGCCGTTTGCCCCGCCCTCCCCTGGCCAGACCGGATCAGCGTCGCGCCACCGCCGCCACGTGACCTGCCTAGACGCAACTCGAGGTCGGCACGTCGACGAGTGAAGAGTTGGTCACCATTCCTGGCCATGGTCAGCCCGAAAAGCGTGACGGTCTCTTCACTCAGCGGTTGGCCGGACGTGGCCGGCGTTGAACGAGGGAGGTTGGACGAACGAGGGTGCTGCCGTCACTCGTTAAACGGCGCAG
>JBDTTS010000301.1:0-3532 GCA_039930525.1 Actinomycetes bacterium
TTGAGATCAGTGTCGACACTGACGAGGGGCCGCGGGCAATCTCGATCGGGATCGAGAGAGCGCACATGGAGGAGGACACCGGCAAGATCTTGCATGTCGGTGGAGCCACCGGGCGCATCCACGGTGCCGAGTACTCGCTGATCGATTACAACCGCGCTGGCGTCCCGCTCATCGAGATCGTGACCAAGCCGATCGAGGTCGAGCCCGCGCTCGCACCCGCCGTCGCACGGGCATACGTCACCGAGCTTCGTGAGCTCATCGTCGCCCTCGCGGTGTCCGATGCTCACATGCATCAAGGGTCAATGCGCGTCGACGCGAACCTGTCGCTAAAGCCCAAGGGCCGGGCAGAGTTCGGAACGAGGACCGAGACGAAGAACGTCAACTCGATCCGTTCGGTCGAGCGCGCCGTTCGCTTCGAGATTCAGCGACAGGCTGCCGTGCTCACCGCAGGTGGCACGATCGTTCAAGAGACTCGGCACTTCCACGAGAACGACGGATCGACGACATCTGGCCGCATCAAGGAAGAGGCCGAGGACTATCGCTACTTCCCCGAGCCAGACCTGACGCCGGTGGCACCCGGCGAGGCGCTGGTCGAGTCGCTACGGTCGACGCTTCCGGAGTCTCCCCTCAAGCGTCGAGCGCGGATCCGTGAGCAGTGGGGTCTGTCCGAGCACGACATGCAGTCGCTGATCAATGCTGGCGCGCTGGATCTCGTCGAGCAGACCGTCGCCCTCGGCGCTGACTCAGCGGACGCACGTAAGTGGTGGACGGGCGAGATCGCCCGAATCTCGAATGAGAGCGGCATCGATGTTGCCGAGCTGTCAATCACTCCGGCCGACGTGCACCGGATCATCACGTTGACGTCAGAGGGCGCGCTCAACGACAAGCTGGCCCGCCAGGTGATCGAGGGAGTTCTTGCTGGCGAAGGAAGCCCCGATGATGTGGTGGTCGGTCGCGGACTTGCGGTCGTGTCTGACGACGGCCCCCTTCTTGAGGCCATCGATGCGGCGCTGGCTGCGCAGCCAGAGGTGGCCGGCAAGATTCGTGACGGCAAGGTCCAAGCCGCCGGTGCGATCGTCGGCGCCGTCATGAAGGCGACAGCCGGCAAGGCCGACGCCGCCCGCGTCCGCGAGCTGATCCTCGAACGCGTTAGCGGGACCTAGCTAACCCCCAGGCCCGCCGACTGTCCCCTTGGGTGCCGGGAATGCCCGCCGAGTGTGAGGCTGCGCGCTACTTCGCGGCGCCGAGAGTGCTCCGCACTCTCGGCTTGCTCCGCACGCACTCAGCATCACTCTCGGCCCAGGTGGCTCAGCCCACCGGCACGCTGACGACGCGGTCGTCTCCTTGCATGGGGTCCCCTCGGCCGTCGGTGTTGCTCGTGGTCAGCCAGAGCCTGCCATCGGGGGCCACCATCACGGTGCGGATCCGCCCGAGCGTGTCGTTGAGAGCCGCGGTGGGCTGGTGTGCGGTGCCGCCATCGACCGGGATCTGCCAGAGGCGCTCGCCGCGCAGCGCGCCCATGTAGAGCACGCCGTCGTGCCAGGCGAGGCCGCTTGGTGAGGCATCGCTGGTTGGCCACGTGACCTGCGGATCCACGAAGTCGTTTGCTTCGGAGGTGGCCCCACCAACGCCCTCAACCTCAGGCCAGCCGTAGTTCGCGCCCGCTTCGATCAGGTTGAGCTCGTCGTAGGCCGACGACCCGAACTCAGTAGCCCAGAGCCGTTCATCGTCGTCAAAGGCCAGCCCCTGCACGTTGCGGTGGCCGTAGCTCCACACCGGCGAGTTCGGGAATGGGTTGTCGTCAGGGACGGTGCCGTCGGGCGAGATGCGCAGGATCTTGCCAGCGAGCGAGGTGCGGTCTTGGGCGCGATCAGGCTCTCCCGAGTCCCCGGTGGTCACGTACAGCATCGCGTCGGGACCGAAGAGCAGACGACCGCCATCGTGGAACGATGCCTTGGGGATGCCGGTCAGCACGGTTTGAGCACCGACTAGGCCACCGTCGGTGAGACGCATGCGAACAACCCGATTGTCGGTGTTGGTCGTCACGTAGGCGAACACCAGCTGATCGTCGTCGAAGGTGGGGGAGATGACGAGCCCGAGCAGGCCCCCCTCTCCGTCATCTGCAACGCCTGGGACAGTGCCGACCGGTTCGACGCTGCCATTGACGGTGATCGCGGAGACATCCCCGGTAGGTCGTTCGCCCACGAGCGCGTGTCCGTCGGGAAGAAACGTCAAGCCCCAGGGCACGGCCAATCCGGTGGCCATGTCGACGGGAGTGCCAAGGGCGGGCGGCGCGGTTGTCGCTTCTGACGGCGTTGCTGCACCGACGGTTGCGGCGTCTGGCACCCAGGGCAGCGCCCTCCAGCTTGTGCCCGCCACCGCGAGTGCGGCGATCACGAGCGTGACCACGACGCCAACCATGACGGCGCGAGACCTGCGAGGGAGTGTCCTGGTGGATTCGACGTCGGGCTGCATCACTCCATCATGGAGTCTCGGCGCCGGTGAGGCACGGCGGATACCGTGGACGACATGACGCTTGTCTGGCTGCCCGACGACGACTGGGCACAGAACCTGGAGGTGCCTTCGGGGCTGGACGTCGAGGTGTGGCGTAGCGGCCAGGATATTCCGAGGTCGGTCGCCGAAGTCGCCTTCTACGTTCCCGAGTACATGGGGCCGGCCAGCATTCTCGACGTCATGAGCACGATGTCATCGCTGCGTGTCGTGCAGACCTTGACCGCGGGCGTCGACGACGTGTTGACAGCGATCCCCCACCAGGTGACGCTCTGCAACGCAGCCGGCGTCCACGATGCGAGCACCGCCGAGCTGGCGGTTGCCCTGGCCATCTGCAGTCTTCGGGGAATCCCCGGATTTATCCGCGCTCAAGATCAAGGGGTCTGGCTGCACGGCCGCCACGACGCCCTCGCCGATCGCCGCGTTGTCCTGCTCGGGGCCGGATCGGTCGGTTCGGCGATCGCCGCGCGACTGGCTCCATTCGAGGTCGACCTTCAGGTTGTGGCTAGGACGCCGCGCGAAGGTGTGCGCGGCATTGATGAGCTTCCGGCGCTGCTGCCGACCGCCGACGTCGTCATTTTGGCGATTCCCTATGGCCCGGACACACAACATCTGGTCGACGCAGCGTTCCTCGCGGCACTTCCGGACGCCGCCTTAGTCGTCAACGTGGCGCGCGGTGCTGTCGTGGACACCGTGGCGCTGGTCGCCGAGCTGAATGCGGGCCGTCTACGCGCGGCCCTCGACGTCACCGACCCAGAACCACTGCCCCCAGGGCATCCGCTGTGGGGCGCACCCAATGTCATAATTACTCCGCATGTGGGCGGTGACACATCGGCATTCTTGCCGCGGGCGTGGAAGTTGCTCCAAGCGCAGCTCGACCGATTCGCGGTGGGTGCGCAGCTCGCGAATGTTGTGCGTCCGGGGAACACCTGAAGCCGGCAGACGCTTGTCGCGGCTCCTCGGCAGGGGCCACCCAGACGCAGGCCGTGCCTGAGGGTGCGCAGCCAGCGCAGGCGCCGGA
>JBDTTS010000302.1:0-3531 GCA_039930525.1 Actinomycetes bacterium
CCGGAGAGTGTGAGCGTTCCGCTCGTAGCGCTCCAAAACAGCTCTGCGGATAATCTCCTGCCGCGATGCGCCTTCGGCCTCCGAGAGGGCGGCCAGAGCGCTGTCCAACTCTTCGTCCGTACGCAATGTCATAGCCATAACTGATGGTATCACTCTGGTATCGCCAGGGCGATCGATCCGCCCATCGAGTGCGGCCGGATCGCTGATGTGAGGAAACTGCGACGAGCATTTGAGTCGAGCGGTCACGTGTCCATTAGGGACTCGGCATGGGCCTCAGCTCTTCTCTAGAGGCATTCGGCGGCCCAGCGGACTTGATTAGTCGGGGCCTCAACTCTCGTTCGGGCGCTCGGCGAGGATCTTGAGGTCTCGGGCGTACCGCAGTTCGCGCAGGTCCGCGATGCTCGACACCTGCTGCTCACCGGTCAGGGCGAAGCCTGCGGCCTCGTAGAAGCGAATCGCTCGGTGATTCCCCTCCAGCACCAGTAGGGCAATTCGGCGGAACCGTGAGCGGCAAGGTCGCGGATCGCCGCGGCCATCAGCGCACGACCCAAGCCTTTGCCCCAGACGTCAGGGTCGACGTACAGGGACCACAGCTCTCCGACCTCGGGGAGGTGTCCGGACTCGACCCCACGCCGACGAACCCGGACACCAGGCCGCCACGCATCCCGACGTAAGTCCTGACGCGGCGGGACGCGGACATCAGCTCAGCGCGTTCGGTGAGCGTCGAAGGCTCCGACATCGCGTCGAGGTGGGCCTGCGGCACTATCCCGCGGTATGCCGCCTGCCACGCCCTTGCCCGGAGGCTGGCGATGGGCAGGAAGTCTTTCGGCTCCGCGCGCCGCGCACCGCCGATGAACTCCATGGGCGGCATTACGACGCCTTGCAGAGTTGAGCGCAGACGATGCACCGCTCTTGGTCACTCGTGTTGGTTCTCCCGGGGACGCGGTCATGCACACATGATGCAGCCTGACATCGGGGGACGTCGTATCGCTGGCGTCGTCGCGGATTACGCCTGGTCCCCTGACGCGTGCGGTCGAGGGCACGATCCTCGTCGAGGCACCATGGCCCAGCCGGCGATGCGTACAACGAGTCGTGGGTCCATCTGGCGCATTCCGCCCGGACGCGGCCACTTGGGCGTTTACCGCTATTCGCCAGGTCCGGCCGGATTATCACCGGCATAACCCGGATAAGCGGACGTCCGAGCATCGCCACGATCGAGCGCGCCACCAGCGCCAATGGAGGACGTTTCTGTGAATCGCTGTGGGCTTCAGCCGGCTGAGGTGAGTACGCCATCCACGGCTTGGCGTTTGGCTCCCAGGTGACTTGATAGTGACCTCGCGGCACCGCGCATAGCTGATTACCGGTGACCCCGTGGCCAGTAGGGGGCCGCAAGACTGCTCACGCAGAAGGTACGGGCCCAACGACGGCCGCCACCGGACGGTCTATTTCCAACGGCGATGCGCCCCTGCGAGGTGCTGGGTGTAACCGGCGAGAGACGCCGTCGAACACAGCACCTGATAGCCGAGCAGAAATACCACATAGCCAATCCGGTTCTGGCGCACCTGCAGGTTCAGCGGGCCGAAGACGTGCCGCGTCTGGAAGGTGCGTAGCCCGCCATAAACCAGAAGCGTGATCGGCAGTACGACAAGCGTCCACGCTGACACGATCAGTGGGTACCCGAAGAGGAATAGGACAAACCCGGGAAGCCAGATGAGGGCGTAGCCCACGTCCAGCAGGGGGATGAGCAGGTCGATGCCGGCGATGAGCCCGGTCAGCCGGCGGGACTGGCGCCACGGAGGGACCGTTGCGATGCCTTCGAGCATCCCGCGCGCCCAACGCGCCCGCTGGCGCATGAAGTGCGTCACCAGGACCGGGGCATCCGTGAAGGCCACGGCGGTCGGCTCGAACAGGACGCGGTCGCCGTGCTCCATCAACCGCCAGGTCACCACGATGTCCTCACCGATCGCGTCCGGCCACCCGCCCACCCGACGTATCTCTGTCGTGAGGTAGAGGGAGAACGCCCCCTGAGCCACGAGCGTCGACTGGTACAGGCCCTGCATTCGCTTTACGGCCGCGATGCCAAGGTAGTAGTCCCACTCCTGAATGCGCGTTAGCAGGTTCACCCGCGAGTTGCGCACCAGAACGGTTCCGGCCACGGCCACGGTGTCCGAAGGCGACGACTCAAGACGCGACACAAGTCGACGTAGGGACTCGACGTGCAGCAAGGTGTCCGCGTCCACGGTCAGCACGTATGCCGTGTCGACCTGCTCCAGAGCCGTATTCAGTGCGTTCGATTTGCCAGGGTTCACCTCGGAGATGATGCGCAGGGAGACGCCGAGGCGCGCAGCCGTCCTGCGGGCTACGTCACAGGTCCGGTCCGTGGACCCATTGTCCGCCAGGATGATCGACACCGGCCCTGCGTAGTCCGTGCGACAGATCGCGGCGATCGTCTTGCCGATGCCCCGTTCCTCGTTACGCGCCGCGATGATGACCGTCAAGGGCGTCGTAGGCGCCGTCACCCGCAGGGGCGGCTGGCGGTCCAGCACCAGAGACGCCGCGAGGAATGCCACGATGCCTCCCGGCAGGTATGCGACCAGGATCACGATCGCCCACGCCAGCACCGAACCTGCCACCGGTGTCAGATCGCGCACCCATCCGCTTGAAATCCACACCGACAGCCACACCCACGCGACTGTGAAGGTTATGGACAGCTTGAGCTTGGTGGCTACCGACATGTAGAGGCGTCGCGACTCGACGAGAATCGCGTCGTCCGAGGTCGCGGCGTCATCGGTGAGGACCGATGCGCTGGGCCAAGCAGAAGCGACCTCCGCCGCGGCTGATATGCTGCGCGGCTCGGACCTCCCACCGCCCAAGCTCATGGCCCCACAATCTTCTTTCAAATACGCGGCTGATTAGCGCCAACGACAGAGCCAAAGGTACTCCGGAAAGTAAAGACTTCGTAATGAAGATGCGGGTTTCCTGGCTGTTTCGCATTCAAGACTGACCATTGGGCTGATGTACCCTAACCGAACGGAGGATGCCCCCCCGATAATCAGGATCTCCAGCCAAATCAATTCGGCAATGGGTCTTGGAACCGTCCGGGGTGCCGACTGGCGCCAGTCTCAGTCAGACAACCCCGCAACGAGGCGTTCGTGGTCGGGAACCTCGTGATCCGCGAGAAGATGCTCGAGGCACGGGTGAAGGTCTTCACCTGACGTGGGCTAGCTCGGCCATGAAAGTCCCACGTACCGGGGCCGTACCCAGGATCGAGTTGTCGCCCGCTAGCGCCCGAGCATGGTGATGGCCTTGGAGGAAGGTCTGAGTCGCGCGGGCCATCCGGACGCAACCGGCATCCTCCATCGGCCGTCTCAGCAGTTCGAGCAGGGTCACGCCTTGCTCGTGATCCGGCAGTGCTTCAACGTTGTGGGTCCAGCGAGTAGTCGACCGGGAAGATGTGGAACCCCGGGTCCTGGCAGGACTGGAAGCTCTCACGTGTCTCGACCTACTCGGCGGGCACGCGGAACGGATGAC
>JBDTTS010000303.1:0-3492 GCA_039930525.1 Actinomycetes bacterium
TTCCAGTGGCCGTCCACGTGGAGCTATCTGGGTCAAACAGCTCAGCGCTGGTGGCGGATGCCCTACCGCTCCCAGCGACAAGTACATCGCCGTTGTTGAGCAAGGTCGCCGTGTGCCCGAAGCGAGCGGCATTCATGCTGCCAGTTTCCGCCCACGCCTCGGACGCGACGAGTTGTGTTGTTCTGCTCGGTACCTGCGAGCTGGCCCCTGCATTTGATCCTGCCGCTGTGCTGACACCGGCGCACACAACAATGATCACCGCACAAGTGAGAAGGCGGCCACCGAACCATTTTGGTGCACAACTCATGCCGTTGCTCGATTCAGTTTCTGGCGGCCCGGGCGTGGTCCGCTCTTCCTGCGATCGAGGGTACACACCTCTCGTCGACGCTTAGCCGAAAAGTCATTCCCATCTACCGCGGGGCCTTGAGCCGCCGCAGAGATGTCCTTTCGGCGTCATCCCGGTGAGCCACCTCAACCACGGGCAATAACGCGGAACTCGTTCAGCGGATCGGACGAGCCTTGACTAGCTCGTCCACGGAAGCACCTAGGCGTCCGAATGCCCGCGGGTAGCAGACATACGGCGATCCCTCACAAGCGTTCGGGTCGGAAGTGGACCAGTCGGGGTCACCGAATCGGTAGCCGGCGTTGGAGAAGACCGACACGATGTACTGTCGGCCGTCCTGACCAGGAAGCGCCTGCACGATTCCAGCGTCAGCGCCACCGAAGGTGACTAGGCCGGTCTTGTGCATGAAGCGCACCTCGGCCGCCTCGTCACACGGACGTGTGTCGTAGCCGAAGTCGAGCACCAAGTCGCCGTCGTATGTCACGACATTGCCGGTTGCTGGGTCGACCCAGCGCTGGGGAACGGTGGACGGAATGCCCTGCACCGCGTCCGACGAACCGCAAAGGTTCACCGGGTTGAGAACCTCGTTGAACGACTGCTGACCAAGGACGCGCTTGAAGAAGTCCTGCGAGCGCGGGGACAGCTGGCCATCAGCGGTGACCGCCTTTCCGTTGGCTCGCCATAGCTGACCCGGTGACCCGTTGACGATCAGCAGCAGGCGACTGGTGTCGAGTGCGCCCATCGTCATGCGTCCGGACGACCAACCTGAACCCACTGCCGGCTCAGAGGGGAGCATGCGCAACGTGTTCAGTCCGATCGACATGAAGTGCCGGTTGGCTGCGCGGAGGTTTCCCTCGTCGTACACCTTTTGGAGAAGCACGCAGGTGGCGAAGTTGTCGGAGACCGTGATCATCTGGTCCATCCACCCACGCAGCGTGTCTTGCGCGCCGTTGGCCCTGGGCGGCGGCTCTTGCCCGGTCGGATTGCTCGGTCCGTAGTAGCACGACTTGCCGTCGCTCCTGTGGAAGGTGACCGTCTCGCCGAGGCGCAGTTTCCCCTTGTCAACCAAGCGCAAGATGCTGTAGCCGACCATGAGCTTCAGGACGCTCGCCGGGTAGGTGAGCATGTACTCCTTTGCCGCGACCTCCGGGCTAACCAAGATTTCGTTGCTTGAGGCACCGGCGTCCCATGCTTGCTGACTGTCCCACTGCTCGCCGTTCCACGCGGAGAACTGGACGCCTCGGGTCGACAGAGTGCGCTCATTGATTCGCACCTCGAACCCATTGGGCGAATCACGGTCGTACACCACGTTTGCGGCTCCGCGAACCTTGCCCTTGCCACCTAGCTCGATGACGGCCACATCCACATTCGGCAGTGCGTATGCGGGTTGAGCCTCGCCATAGACCACGTCGTTGAAGTCGACCAAGTCGTCGAAGCCTGCGTCCCGCAGCGCTGCCGCCAGCCCCTCCGTCAAACGCGACGATTCGCTGCGGAAGCCGTCGGCGTCAGCATCGCTCTGCTGACCAGCGGCGTCCGATGTCGGGCGCATCGCTGCGCTGGCCTGGGCGGTAGGCACGGCAAGAAGGGCGGTGACCGCGATGACAGCGAGTGATCTGCGTAGACGCATGGTGACTCCTGAGGGACTTACTGCGGATTGGTCAAGTTGAACACCTGCTCAAGTCGCTACGGTAGCGCAGCGGCTGGCACGGCGCAACGGACAACATCTGGTCTATGCGTCTAGCCCGGCCTCGCGTGCCAGGGCGTCCGAAGTCCATCTGCGGAGGTGGTCGAGCGGTACGTCGAGCTGCCCCGTGGACGCGTGCACGTGAAATCCATCGAGCATCACCAGGATCCGCCAGGCGGCAGCGTCCACGTCGGTGCACTCGAACTCACCTGCCTCCACCCCGGTGACGAGGATCTGGCGAATCAAGTCACGCCACTGCAGACTCAACCGACGCGCGGCCTCCTGGAGGTGTGGCCGCTCGGGCGCCAGGCTCCACACGTCGATCCACCACTTGTAGCGCCAGTCGCCAGTTGCCGGAGCGAAGAAGGTGACCAGCGCCTCTAACTTTTCGCCGGCCGATGCAGCGTGATGAACATCCTGGCGCGCAGCCTCCAGATCCGCTTCCTCTACCTGCTTAAAGGCCGTCGCTACCAGCGCGTCAACCGAGCCGAAATAGTGGTGTAACAGGCCGATACTGGTGCCAGATTCGGCAGCCACGTCACGCCCCGAGGTTGACGCCAACCCGTTCTTCCGCGCCACTGTGACGCACGCGTCGACTAGAGCTGCACGTCGCTCGTCCTTTGTCATCCGTTGCGAGCTCACGGCCACAGTGTGGTCGCGGTCAGTCTTGCTGCTCAAGCGCCACGCTAAGAAGATAGTCGCGCCGTAACGATTTCGGGACGGTTCCGCTCGATAGTGGTACCCGAGCAAGGAGTCAGCAATGAGCCGGGTTCACCTGCGTATTGCCGTGGCGTGGTTTCTGATTGCCCTGAACCTAGGCGTGATCGGTGTGGTCCTCGCACTGGGCGACGGCGCCTCCGCCCTAATCAGCGCACTGATGCTCGCCTCGTTCGCCGTGCCTGGTGGGCTGTTGACTCTGAGGCTCCCCGACAATCTGCTCGCCTGGCTGCTTCTGGTCACCGCGACATCGTGGTCCGTAGCCTTCATCACGCCGTTTGAAGGTGGCTGGGTCATCCCACTCGGCCTGCTGGGCACCCAGCTTCTACTGCGCTTCCCTACCGGCAGGCTTCTGCCCTCACCATGGTGGAAGCGCTTTTCGACAGCCTCGTTCTGGTATCTGATCGTGCTCGCCTTCGGCGTCACCACCGGAGGTGCCGTCACCGAGGACGGAAAGGCAAACGACTTCTACCTACCCTGGATGGGGTGGACGGTTGGTTTTATTCTGCTGTTCCCCTTGATGATCGGCATCAGTGTCTTCTCGCTTGTTGTTCGATTCCGCCAGGCAAGGTCGGTAGAGCGCGAGCAGATCCGTTGGATTACCTGGGCGGCGGCCACTATCGGCGTCTTGTACAGCGTCACGCTCGTGGCGTCCATCAACTACCCGTGGGGGCCCGAAGCGCCACCCCTCATTGCGGTATTGCAGACCGCGGCGCTGCTGTCATTCAGTCTGCTTCCGCTATCGATC
>JBDTTS010000304.1:0-3491 GCA_039930525.1 Actinomycetes bacterium
TCGTCGGCTTGACGGTGTCGCTCACCACGATGAAGCCGTGCACCTCGCCGTCCCGCGCGATGACCGCGACCGTGCCGCCGCGGGCTTGAGCCGCCTCAATGCCGGACGACAGCGGTGCGGGGAGCGACAGACTCCATTCGGGGAGCCACGAGGCTCGGCCGACGATGACTGCACGCCCCTCAACCACACCGGTCACTCCGCGACCGCCATGGTTGGCGAAGCCCTCAACGCCGGGCAGAGTGCCCACTGCGTCTCGGGCGTGACGCGCGACCGCCTGGGCAACCGGATGTTCAGAGGCGTCCTCTACCGCCCCGGCAAACGTAAGTAGCTCGTCGGCGCTGGTGCCCCCGACCGGCACGACCTCGACAACCGACATCTTGCCGGTCGTCACCGTGCCGGTCTTGTCGAGAACGATCGTGTCGACGCGCCTGGTCGATTCGAGGATTTCAGGTCCCCTGATCACGATGCCCAGCTGCGCACCGCGGCCGGTACCGACTAGCAGAGCGGTTGGCGTCGCCAGACCGAGAGCGCACGGGCAGGCGATGATCAGCACTGCCACCGATGCGGTAAATGCCTCGGTGGCCGAACCGGCAGCGACGTACCAGACGATCCACGTGGCCGCCGCGATCACCATCACTACGGGTACGAAGACGGCAGCCACTCGGTCAGCAAGGCGCTGCACGGGGGCCTTCCCGGCTTGAGCCGCCGAGACCAGGGCGGCCATCTGCGCCAACTGGGTGTCTGACCCGACGCGGGTGGCCTTCACGACAAGACGACCGCCGACGTTGACCGTGGCGCCGACAACCGCGTCGTCGATCGCGACCTCTACGGGAATGCTCTCTCCGGTCAGCATGGCGGTGTCGACTGCCGATGATCCCTCGACGACCACGCCATCGGTGGCGATCCGCTCCCCAGGACGAACCACGAACACATCACCGACGGCGAGCTCTTCGATGGGAACACGTGTCTCGGTGCCATCGCGCAGTACGGCAACGTCCTTGGCGCCGAGACTGAGCAGGGCGCGAAGTGCCTCACCGGAACGCTGTTTGGCCCGTCGCTCCAGATACCGGCCGGCCACGATGAACACCGTGACGACGGAAGCAACTTCGAGGTAGATCTCTTCATTGCCGGACGACGTGAAGGTGACCTCCATGGTCATGCCTGGCATGCCGGCGTCACCGAAGAAGAGCGCATAGACCGACCACAGATACGCGGCACTGACGCCGACACTGATCAGCGTGTCCATGGTGGCAGTGCCATGGCGCAGGTTGACCCACGCAGCGTGATGGAACGGCCAGGCTCCCCAGACGACAACTGGAGAAGCCAGCGTGAGGGCCAGCCACTGCCAGTTGGTGAACTGCAGCGGCGGAATCATCGACATCAACAAGACGGGCAGTGCGAGGACACTGGAGATGATGAGGCGCTGACGCCACATCAGCGTCTCGGGGTCGGTTGACTCCTCGTCGCCAGAAACCTCTTCGGGCGCCGTTGGCAAGGTGGCTGAGTATCCGAGCTTCTCAACGGTGGTGAGCAAGGCATCGGTGTCGATGGACGCGTCCTCTACACTCACGTGAGCCGTCTCAGTGGCGTAGTTGACGGTGGCTGAAACCCCATCGAGTTTGTTCAGCTTCTTCTCGATCCGAGCCGCACACGAGGCGCAGGTCATGCCCCCGATCGCGAGTTCGACGGGATTGTTCATGGCGCGAGGGCGTATCCGGCTTCGTCGACGGCTGCAGCGACGGCCTGCTCCGTGATCGGCTCGGCACTCACCACTGTGACGGCTCCGTTGGCCAGCTCAACGTCGACCTTCTCGACGCCGTCGATCGCGGCAATCTCTTCGCTGACAGCCTGGACGCAGTGACCGCACGTCATACCGGTAACGGTGAACGTGGCTGTGGCAGACATGCTTGCTCCTTGCAATGGTAGGACGGGAGCGCTGGCGATGCCGGCAGCCCTTTGGCACAACCAGAGCCTAGGCTCCGGTGTTCCCCAACGCTCGAACGATGTCGCGCATCGAGATGATTCCAGCCACCTCGCTGCCCTGAACGACCACCAGGTGACGAAATCC
The DNA here is from genome assembly GCA_039930525.1 of Actinomycetes bacterium. Taxonomy (GTDB): domain Bacteria; phylum Actinomycetota; class Actinomycetes; order JAHEKZ01; family JAHEKZ01; genus JAHEKZ01. The sequence continues at coordinate 2,069 of JBDTTS010000304.1, forward strand.
GCCCCTCTTCATGGCTTCGGTGGCTTCAGAAAGGCTCCACGATGGCGAACCGTAGGCCGAGTCGGTGGTGAGGTGGTCGGCCGCCTGAGAGGCATCGAGGTCGATTCCGCTCGCCACGGCGCTCACAATGTCGCGTTCGGTCAAGATCCCGGGGCCGGCGGCCTCAGTGTCGTGCACGATCACTGACCCGATCTTTCGCTCAGCCATCACCTGACTTGCTGTGCGAAGGGAGTGGGACGGACCGATGGTCACCACATCGGTTGTCATGGCGTCTGAGACGAGCACCGTGCACCTCCAGGGGTTGTCTTCCCATGATCGATGTGTTGGTGGTCTGAGGGCAATGGCTGTGCGGGGTCATCTGACCGCAGTCGACGCTGCCAGACTGGGCGGGTGACCGAATGGCGTACCCCCCTGATGGTGCTGGCCTGGATTCCGGTCACCCTCGGTCTCGATCATGGAGCCTCCCCACTGCAGCAGAACCTGCTGGGGGTCATGACCTGGCTGCTGCTCGCGGGGCTGCTCCTTCGCGAGAACATCACGGTGCGGATGCAGACGGCAGTGGTCATCATCTTCGCAACCCTGGTCGAGTACACCTTCTCGCCGTTGATGGAGATATACACCTATCGCTTCGACAACGTTCCCGCGTTCGTGCCACCTGGCCATGGACTCGTCTACCTAGCGGCGTTGTGCATGGGCCGCTCGTCGTTCTTCCGGGCGCACGCGCGCGCTCTTGTCACCCTGACCGTCGTTCTTGGTGGGTTCTATGCCCTGTGGGGTGTCAGCCCGCTCGCGCCACGCACAGACGTTCTCGGGTTGTTCTGGTACGGCTGCCTCCTTGGGTTCCTCGCTTTCGGCCGGTCGCGGCTGCTTTACGTCGGGGCGTTCGTCGTCGTCACCTACCTCGAGCTCATCGGTACGTGGTGGGGGACGTGGGCATGGCAGCCGTACGACCCCACAGGACTGGTCAGCATGGGCAACCCACCCAGTGGTGCGGCCGGCGGCTACGGGTGGTTCGACCTCGTTGCGATCACAGTGGCGCCAACACTTGTGAGGTGGTGGAGTGGGTTCACGTCACGTGGACGCAAACTGCCTCAGCAGGACGGCGTGGAGCAACCGGTTGGACGAGACCGCATTGCCGCCGACCAACGGTGAGGTTCCGTCCAGAGCGGTGATGGCGCCCCCTGCCTCCTCGACGATGGGGATCAGAGCTGCCATGTCCCAGAGGTTCAGCTCAGGTTCGAGGGCAGCGTCGACGGAGCCTTCAGCCACCATCATGTGCGACCAGAAGTCGCCGTAGGCGCGCGAGCGCCACGCCGAGCGCAGCAGGCGGTCAAAGGACCCCCTTCGATCGTCGGTGTCCCACGCCGGGTCACTCCACTCGGAGTAGGCCAAGGAGGCATCGCCCAGGCCGCCGACTTCCGAT
>JBDTTS010000305.1:0-3474 GCA_039930525.1 Actinomycetes bacterium
TAGTGGCGTTGCCCAACAATCGCCACTAGCCCAACGGGCAACTGTTCGCTGCCAAAGGCCGGTCGCACTTCTGCGCTCAGCCCTAGGGACGCGAGTCTCTCTGGGATTCTCGAGGCGTCGACCAAGACATTGTGATGACGCTCGTGACCCCGCCGGTAGGTGCCGTCAGACAACCGTGTGAACGTGGTCATCTCGCGGATGTACCGATCATCACCCTCAAAAGGGAACTCAGTGACGAGCGCCCAGTCATCTCCCACCCATCCAGCAGGACGCTCGCCCCGTCGATGACGTCCCCACGCGAGGTCGCAGAGGTCGATGGCTAAAACCCCAGCGGGTCGCAGCCGCTTCGCGAGAGCAACGAGGGCCATGTCGAGCGCCTCCTCATCGGGTAGGTAGCTCAGCGCATGCCCCACCGAGACGATCGCATCCACGCTCGGCACGGAGTCGCCAGGCAGGGTCAGCTGCCGAACCTGTGCAGCATCGCCAACGTTGTGGGTTGCCAACTTCACCATGGCCGGGGAAGCATCGGTCGCCAGAACCCGATGCCCAGCGTCGGTGAGGTGGCGGGTGAGAAGTCCGCTTCCGCAGCCGATCTCGAGGACCAGCCCGTCGCGTTTCCGGATATCGGCAAGGAGCTCGACGATTCCTGGGGCGCAGGCATCGGCGTGGTGCCCGAACCCGAGATGGTGGATCCGCGCTAGATCGTCTCGGTAGTAGGGCTCAGCTGTCACTTTCGAAATGCTGCCACTCTCAGTCGACGGAGTCGAGAACTACGACGAGTACTCGGTACCCATCGCCGGGCGCTTCGACTCAGAGCAGGTCGTCGAGGTCGAGCGCCTGTCCTTCGTGGGCGCCGATCGCCGCGACGATCTGTTCGAGCGCCTCGGCCGAGATTGGCGAGTCGACCGACATCGCGATCAGGGCGTGACCACCCTCTTGGTCGCGGCTCACCTGCATGCCCGCGATGTTGACTCCGTGCTCGCCGAGGATGCGCCCGAGCTCACCGACCACGCCGGGTCGGTCGTGGTAGCGGAAGAACGCCAGGTGGTCAGCGGGTTGCAGGTCAAGGTCGTAGTCGTCGATCTGTACCAGCTTTTCGACGTCCTTCGGCCCGGTGATGGTCCCACCGACCGACAGTTGGCGGCCGTCAGCAAGCCCACCGCGAACGGTGACGAGGTTGCGGTGGTCGGGGCTGAGCGGATCGACGGTGAGCTCGACCGCCACACCGCGCTCAGCAGCCAGCACCGGGGCGTTGACGTACGACACCTGCTCCTCTACGACGCCGGCGAAGACGCCCTTGAGGGCAGCGAGCTCGAGCACCTTGACGTCGCAGTCGGCGATCTCACCCCGCACTTCGATCGTGAGCCCTTCGGGGGCTCCTCCGGCAAGCCCGGTGAAGACGCGACCCAACTTCTCGGCGAGCGGGATGAAGGAACGCACGTCTTCGGCAATGACTCCGCCCTCGACGTTCACCGCGTCGGGCACTAGCTCGCCGGCCAGCGCGAGGCGTACCGACTTGGCGACGGCGATGCCGGCCTTTTCTTGTGCCTCGTCGGTGCTCGCGCCGAGGTGCGGCGTCGCGACAACGCGCTCGAGCTCGAAGAGCGGCGAGTCGGTGCACGGCTCCTTGGCGTACACGTCAACGCCGGCAGCATGCACCCGGCCCTCACGGACGGCGTCAGCGAGGGCTTGCTCGTCGACGATGCCACCGCGAGCAGCGTTGACGATGATCACCGACGGCTTCACTTTCTGCAGCTCGGCTTCGCCGATCAGCCCCACAGTTTCAGGGGTCTTGGGCAGGTGGACGGTGATGAAGTCGCTCTCGGCGAGCAAGGTGTCGAGGTCGACCAGCGAGATCCCGAGCTGAGCCGCCCTGCCAGGTTGAACATAGGGGTCGTACGCGATCACCTTTGTGCCGAAGGCCATCAGCCGCTGGGCGGCCAGGACGCCGATCCGTCCGAGCCCGACGACGCCGACGGTCTTCTCGTAGACCTCGACTCCGGTGTACTTCGAACGTTTCCACTGCCCGTCCTTCAGTGCCGCGTGAGCCGGCGCGATGTTTCGGGCCGCAGCCAAAAGAAGGGCCACCGCAAGCTCGGCGGCGCTGACGATGTTGGACGTCGGCGCATTGACGACCATGACGCCGGCCTGAGTGGCAGCAGGGACGTCGACGTTGTCGAGTCCGACGCCTGCCCTGGCGACGACCTTGAGCCGTCGGGCCGCGGCCAAAGCCTCCGCGTCGATCTGTGTCGCGCTACGCACCAGCACTGCGTCTGCGTCGGCGATGGCCGACAGCAGTTCGGCGCGGTCGGCGCCGTTGCAGTGCCGCACCTCGAAGTCAGGGCCGAGCGCCTCGATCGTGGCAGGTGACAGCTCTTCGGCGATGAGAACGACAGGTTTGGTCACAAGGAAGCCTTCGAAAGATCGAGATTTGGCGGGAATCGACCTCCGATGTGGAGGTACTTGAAGTCTACCCGGAGGCGGCGGATCTGAAAGATGCGCGGGTGCGAACTTCGGTCAGAGGCGGATCAAGCCGGCGTTGGTCGGTGTGAAGTCGCAGGCGTCGAAGTAGAACGAACGCAGATCATCGTCGAAGTCAACGTGCAGCCACTCGCAGCCGACATCTCGGGCGGCTTCGGTTGCTATTGCGACCAGCCTCCTGGCGATACCCTGCCTCCGGTGTGACGTTGCGACGATCGCGTCCAGAACGAAGGCATGCCCTGCGCCGTCCCACGCCACGTTCACCCACCCGACGAGCGCCCCTCTCGCTCGGGCACATGCCCAGCCGAGGCTGTGCGAGTCAACCTGCCTGAACCAGTCCCAGTCGCTGGCCGCGTGCCCAAAGCACTGCGCATGAAGGGTCTCGACCTCGCTGCTTTCGAAGGGGCCTCGCCATCCGTACTCGATCATGTGCGGAGGGTAGTGATGTCCTGCCCAAGGCGCCAAGGATTTCTCGCACTAACGGCTAGCCGCGTCCGCATCCAGAGCAGCGCAAAGTGCGGTCGTCCACGCTGTGCATCATGCGGCGGGACTTGTCAGACCCGACTGGGAGAGTGGGTGCATGACGACGACACCGCAGGCTCCGATCGACGTGCAGGTGCGCGCGTTGTTGGAGTCGTTAGGTCCGGTCCAGGCTCGCGCTGCCAGAGAGCTGACCGAGTCATTGGTCGTGTTGGAGCGGGTCGTCAATGCCTCGCAAGCCGCGCAGGCGCAGGTGATGGTCGAGATGAGTCGCCGTGCCCACGCCGACGACCTCGCAGACACTGCCCATCCTGATTCAGCACCGTTGCTCGTGCCGGGTGGGACGCGGGAAGAGTTCGTCGTCGACGAGATCGCTATGCACCTGCACTGCACCCGGGTCGCGGCCTCGTACCGGTTCGGCACCGACCTGGCAGCCGCTGAGCACCCGGCGGTACAGGCGGCGTGGTCAGCCGGGAGCATCGACGCCCGCAAAGTACAGATCATCGGCGACGG
>JBDTTS010000306.1:0-3450 GCA_039930525.1 Actinomycetes bacterium
CCGCTACCCAGAACCCCGTCGAGTACGAGGGCACATACCCACTGCCCGAGGCGCAGCTCGACCGATTCCTGGTCAAGCTCACGATGCCCATCCCCGATCGAGACGCCGAGATCGAGGTGGTCACGCGTCATGCGGCCGGTTTCGACCCACGCGACCTCGATGCGGCTGGGCTACGTCCCGTCGCCGACGCGGCTGCCCTCCACGCCGCCCGCCGATCCGTACAAGCGGTCACCGTGTCTGCTGAGATCACCGGCTACGTGGTCGACCTCGCCAGAGCCACTCGCCAGGTGTCCTCCGTCCAGCTCGGAGTCTCGCCTCGTGGCAGCACTGCGCTGCTGGCAACCGCCCGCGCTTGGGCCTGGCTGAGCGCCCGCGACTTCGTCACCCCCGACGACGTCAAGATCATCGCCAAGCCGACGTGGCGGCACCGACTTCAGCTGCGCGCCGAGGCTCAGCTGGAAGGAACGTCGGCAGACGGGGTGCTCGACGCAGTACTCAGCTCTGTGCCCGTTCCTCGTTGACATGGTGATCACAGGTCGGGCCGTCCTCGTGAGCGTGGGGCTCGCGCTCATCACCGCTCTTCGACCGCAATGGTCAACTGTGTTCGCTGTCGTGGTGGTTCTGCTGCTCGTGCTGGTCATCGATGGGTGGCGCGCAGTTCGACCCTCGAAAATCGCGCTCGAACGCGGCGGTGACACCGCGGTACGTGTCGGAGACGCGGCGACCGTTTCCCTGCGCCTGACCAATCGGTCGCAACGGCAGTTCATCGGAACAGTTCGCGACGCCTGGCCGCCCTCGTCGCCGACGGCTCCGCGCACCCACGGCGCCCAGATCGCCGCCGGCGATCGTCGCGCGCTGACAACCACCCTCGTCCCCTCCCGGAGGGGTCCGTGTCATGCCGACAAGGTGACTATCCGTTCCCTCGGGCCCCTCGGACTCGCGGGACGGCAGCTGAGTCGTTCGGTGCCATGGCGAGTAGACGTGCTCCCAGCATTCAGCTCCCGCAAGCACCTGCCCAGCAAGCTGGCCAAACTGCGCGACCTCGAAGGACGCACCGTCGTTCTACAGCGCGGTCAGGGCACGGAGTTCGATTCACTACGCGAGTACGTGGTCGGCGATGACGTGCGGTCGATCGACTGGCGGGCAACGGCACGCGCCTCTGACGTCATGGTCCGAACCTGGCGCCCCGAGCGCGACCGCCACGTGCTCATCGTGCTCGACTGCGGTCGGACCGCGGCCGGTCGCGTGGGTGATGCTCCGCGACTCGACGCCTCCATGGAGGCGACCCTGCTGCTCACGGCATTGGCGACCCGAGCGGGCGACCACGTCGACGTCCTGGCGTGGGATCGTCGAGCCCGAGGAGCCGTGCAGGGTCGTTCCGGCTCGGACCTGATGGCTGCCACCACCTTAATGCTGGCCCAGGTTCAGGCGAGCCTGGTCGAGACCGACTGGCAGGGGCTCGCGAGCGAGGTGACCCGACGGGCACGGCGTCGCTCGCTCGTCGTCCTTCTCACTGCTCTCGACCCGACCCCCATCCACCACGGCTTGCTGCCCGTCTTGCCGCAGCTGACTCGCCGACACCAGATCGTGGTCGCCTCGGTCAGCGATCCATCGGTCGCCGAGATGCTGCGCGAGCGGAGCGACATCGCGTCCACCTATCGCGCTGCCGCAGCTGCCGGTTTCACGCGTGAGCGCCACGCAGTGTCCGACACTCTGAGACAAATCGGTGTCGAGGTGGTCGACGAGCTACCCGACGACTTGGCGCCGGGGCTTGCCGACCGCTACCTCGCGCTCAAGACGCAGGGGCGCCTCTAGCGGCTTGTCTGGTGTCGCAGTGGGCGTCAACCGGAAACCGGAAGGGTCGCGCCGACATCGCCCTCGGCGAGATCGGTGGACTGACCCGACTGGTCAGCACGCCGGCCAAGAATGGCGACGTACGCGATGAAGAGTGCCAACGCGGCGGCCCCGATGCTGATCCGCGCCCAGGTGGGCAACCCCGAAGGCGTGACGAACGCCTCGATGATCCCCGATATCAGCAGAACAACGGTGAGACCGACGACCGCCGCGAGCGTGCTTCGACCCTCTGCGGCAAATGCTGCAGATCGCCTACGCGGGCCAGGGTCGACGAGCGTCCACCCCAATCGCAATCCCAGCCCAGCCGCCACAAAGACCGCCGTCAGCTCAAGAAGGCCGTGCGGCAGGATCAGTCCAAAGAAGAGATCGAGGCGGCCGCCGGCTGCCATGAACCCCCCGACCACCGCGACGTTCGTCGCGTTCTGCCACAGCACCCACAGCACCGGCAGCCCGAGTAACCCGCCGAAAGCCAATGAGAGTGCCGCAACCCACGCGTTGTTCGTCCACACTCGCGCCGCGAACGAGCCGGCGGGGTCTGAGGAGTAGTAGCTCTCGAAGTCCTCGTCGACCAGCTGCTGGACCACCTCGGGGGGAGCCAAAGCACCCTGCACCTCGGGGTTGGCTGCTACCCAGGCACCGATTGAGACCGAGACGAGCAGGAATCCGACGGTGACGCCCGCCACCCACCAACGTGCCCGGTACACCAGCAGCGGAAACGTGACGATGAAGTAGCGGGCGACATCAGCAGTCGTGAAGCGGCGGGTGCCAGTGGTTGTTCCACGGGCCCTGGCTACGAGCGACGAGAGCTCTGAGACCAAAGCCGGGTCGGGTGCCTCGGAACGCACCACCGACAGGTCAGTCGCGGTCTGGCTGTACAGATCCACGAACTCGTCAGCCTCGGCACCAGACAACCGCGAACGACGCGTGAGCTCGCGTAGGCGCTGCCACTGCGGTCGGCGATCTGAGATGAAGCGATCAAGATCCATTGATCCGGCACAATAGCCGCACGACTTGGGCCGCCCCAAGCAGCGGCCAGACGGCAGAGGGGGACCATGACACACCAGGTCGATGGGGCCGATTCAGGTCTGGTGACCGGAGACGCCGTGGTCGTCGACCTGCGGCTCGCCAAGCTACCGAGTCGCACCCCGGCATTCATCATTGATCTCGCGCTACAGCTGACCGCGCTCATTGCGCTGACCTTCTTGGTCGGTGCCACTACTTCGTTCGCTGACGAGGTACTCACGGTGGTGCTCGGCTTCGTGGGCACTATCGCCGTCATCGTCGGCTACCCGGTGATCACCGAGACCCTGACCCGCGGCAGAACGATCGGGAAACTGGCGATCGGGTTGCGGGTTGTTCGCGACGACGGAGGCGCCATTCGATTTCGCCATGCGCTAGCAAGGGGCCTGATGGCCGTCGTCGAAATATACCTGTGCTTCGGGGCGATCGCCGTCATCACCAGCTTGCTCTCGCCACAAGGCAAGCGAGTCGGCGACTACCTGGCAGGAACTGTCGTGGTGCGTGAACGGGCGCCGAAGCCAGCCGCCGGCCAATGGTGGCTGCCGCCGAGTCTGCAGCCCTGGGCGGCCTCGCTTG
>JBDTTS010000307.1:0-3450 GCA_039930525.1 Actinomycetes bacterium
GACGTTGGAGACGCTAGACGAGGGCACCGACAACAACCCTGGGCTCAAGAAGCAGCAGGCTCGCCGACCGGGCGATCGACCAGTTCGACCGACCCGCCACCTGCGCACCAACGGCACGCCACCGACTCGATCTCGCCAGCAAGCACCTTCGACTCCTCGACCACAGGGACGCCGGACAGCTCTTGGTGCCAGAACTCCCGCGTCCGGCTCACGCGCACAACGTCGAACCGCGTCAGATTGCCGCACTGGCTGCAGCGCCAGCGGGTGTCGGCGTCAGGGGCCGAGAAGGTCGTCACGGGTCCTCCAGGAAGGGTTTTGCTGTGGATCGGGCACCAGAGTACGAGTCGGCGCGCCTGCCTTCGTTGTCGGTGGGTCAGCCTACGGTCGAGCCATGAGTACGAAGGCCAGCGCCCAAAACGCCGTTGGGCACAGCGCTGGGGCCACCGCCGGGGTGACACAGCCCACGTTTGACGACCTCGGCACGCCGCTGTCCGATATCACCTTCGTCGTCGTCGACCTCGAGACCACCGGCGGATCACCCGCCACCTGCGCGATCACCGAGATCGGCGCCGTCAAGGTGCGCGGTGGCGAGGTGCTCGGCGAGTTTCAAACCCTGGTGAACCCCGGAGCCCCGATCCCGGCCTTCATCTCAGTACTCACTGGCATCACCGACGCCACCGTGGCCCGGGCGCCCCGCATCGACTCCGTCCTTCCCGCCTTCCTCGAGTTCGCAGCTGGCAGCACTTTGGTGGCCCACAACGCCCCCTTCGACATGGGCTTCCTCAAAGCCGCGGCCGAGCAGCAAGGTGTCGAGTGGCCAACCTTCGGCGTCCTCGACACGGCTCGACTGGCCCGCCGAACCCTCGATCGCGACGAAGCCCCCAACTGCAAGCTCAGCACGTTAGCCCGCCTCTTTCGGGCGACCACCACCCCGACGCACCGCGCCCTCGACGACGCCCGCGCCACCGTCGACGTGCTGCACGGGCTCTTCGAGCGGGTTGGCTGCTTCGGCGTCACGACCATCGACGAGCTCGGCACCTTCTCTACCCGCGTCCACCCCGCCCAACAGCGTAAACGCCATCTCGCCGACGGCGTTCCGCGTGGTCCTGGCGTCTACCTCTTCCGCGATGCGCGCCAACGGGTGCTCTACATCGGCAAGTCCGTCGACCTCCGCTCTCGGGTTCGGCAGTACTTCACCGCCGCCGAGGGACGCCGACGGATGGCCGAGATGGTCGCTGCCGCCGAAGAGGTCGTCACGCTGCCCAGCACCACCCTGCTCGAGGCCGAGGTGCGCGAACTGCGCCTGATCGCCGAGTACAAGCCTCCGTACAACCGCCGGTCCCGCTTTCCCGAGAAGGTGTCGTTCCTCAAACTCACGAGCGGGCCCTTCTCTCGCCTCTCGCTGGTGCGCGAGATCAAGGACGACGACTGCACCTACCTCGGCCCCTTCGGATCACGGCGCCAGGCTGAGCAGGCGCGGGACGCCTTGCACGAAGCATTTGCCCTTCGTCAGTGCACCCAAGCGCTCTCTGTTCGCTCCCCCAAACCCGCCTGCATCCTGGCCGAGATGCAGCGGTGCGGAGCACCTTGTGACGGCCGGCAGGGCATCGCCGACTACGCACCCATCGTCGAGGCGGCGGCCGAGGCGATGAGCATTAACGCTCGTCCCGTCGTCACTGCCCTCAGCGAGCGCATGGCGCCGCTGGTCATCGGCGAACGCTTCGAAGAGGCAGTTGTCCATCGCGACCGGCTCAAGGCACTGCTTGCCGCAACGGCCCGGTCGCAACGCCTTCGCGCACTCGGTGGCGCACCAGAACTGGTTGCTGCTCGCCCGACGCCAGATGCCGGCTGGGAGATCGCCGTCATTCGGCACGGGCGGCTGGCCGCTGCCGGGTTGGCCGAACGCGGTGTCTCGCCCAAGCCCTTTGTGGCCGCCCTGCGGGCTGGCGCCGACCTGGTGGCTCCTGCGCTCGGCGGGTTTCCGGCGTCCACGGCCGAAGAGGCCGAACTCCTGCTGCGTTGGCTCGACTCGCCTGGCGTGCGCCTGGTTCACCTTGAGGGGGTCTGGGCGAGTCCCCGGCACGGTTCACGCGGACTAGAGTCGACCGTAGGCACCAACGCGCTGTCTCACGAAAGGTGACCGATGATGATCACTGCCATCGTCTTTGTCCAGTGCGATGTCGACCAGATTCCCTCCGTGGCTGAGAGCATCGTCGAAATCACTGAGGTCAGCGAGGTCTACTCGGTCACCGGGGGTGTCGATCTCATCGCCATGATTCGGGTGCGGGCGCACGATGAGCTCGCCGAGGTCATCACCGGCAGGCTCGCCAAGATCCCGGGCATCGTCCATACCGAGACGCACATCGCTTTCCAGGCCTACAGCAGGCACGACCTCGAGGCTGCCTTTTCTCTCGGGCTCGAGTAGCCACCGCCACCGAGCGTCAACCGGCGGCTTCCTGCGTCGCCCTGACCCAACGCTCCAGCACCGCTGCCGCCGCACCGGTGTCGACGGCCGCAGCGGCCCGCTCCAAGCCGACCACCATCGCGTCCTCCAGGCTGGTTGACGACTCACCGACTGCGGCATCCAGAGCCGCAAGGGCGCCGGCAGCGTTCAGCAGAACGGCGTCCCGGATCGGCCCCTGTTCATCACCGGCCAGTAGTGCACGGACCACTCCCGCGTTGAAGGCCGGGTCACCCCCGCGCAGCGATTCGAGTGGCGCCCGCGGCACGCCCAGTCGAGTCGGATCTAGCGTGCTGGGCACCACGTCACCCCCGTGTACCCGCCACACCGATGAGGACGTCGAGATCGTCAGCTCATCGAGGCCATCGTCGCCGCGAAACACCAGCGCCGATGCCCCCCGTTCGGCGAAGACGCCGGCCATGACCGGCGCCATAGCCAGGTCTGCGCAGCCGATTGCTTGGGCTATGGGTTGTGCGGGGTTTGTCAGCGGACCCAAGAAGTTGAACGACGTCGGGATACCGATCTCGCGGCGCGGCCCCGCTGCGTGACGCATCGCCGGGTGAAACACCTGGGCGAAGCAGAACGTGATCCCCACGTCGACGCCCACCTGGCGCACTTGCTCCGGGGGCAAACTCAGCCGCACCCCAAGCTCCTCCAGGACGTCTGCTGTTCCGCAGGCCGAAGACGCGGCCCGGTTGCCGTGTTTGACCACTCGCGCTCCCGTTCCGGCAACGACGAGGGCAGCCATCGTCGAGATGTTGACCGAGTGCGAGCGGTCGCCGCCAGTACCGACGATGTCGACGGCCGGACCAGGAACGTCGATCCGGTGCGCTGCCGCCAACATGGCGTCGGCAAGGCCCGCCATCTCTGCAGGGGTTTCCCCTTTGGCGCGCAGGGCTACGGCGAACGATGCGATCTGGGCCGACGATAGTACCCCCCAGACCCCAGCGCAGCTGGGCGCGACCCACGGCGTTCTGCACGGTCACAGC
>JBDTTS010000308.1:0-3388 GCA_039930525.1 Actinomycetes bacterium
TAGAACGAAGAATGATGGCGGGATCTCGTCCGGTGGTGAGTCTCGATGCACCTGTCGGGCGTAGTAGCCACCGACCAAACTGGGGCGCCCGATGACGGCGGCCTCCGTGGCGAGGACCGCCATCGGCGTATCACTGAAGAGCTCATCGACGACCAGATCGGCCTCGGCGATCGCCTCGAGTACTTCGGCGTTCGGTCGATCGACCACTTCTCGGTAAGTGATCGCGCCCGCATCAGAGGCGGATGCAGCAGCGCGCCGGATCGACGCGCTTCCTTTCGAGGCAGGATCCGACGGGCAGTGGACTACGCGGAAGGTGCCGTCCGGCGGGATGGCGGCTGGAAGGTTCGGCCGCCAGGCAGGAATGCCGATAGCCAGGAAGCGAACGAACGGGCGGCGGTGCAGCTGGGCCGAGGCCGGGTGCCCGACCACGAGCGCGTACCGCTCGATGTGCGCGACGCGCCGTGCCACCGCCGCCGTTTGTTCCGCCAGTTTGCTGTCGCTGGTAGTTGCCCGGATCGACCGCCCGCTGAGGTATGGCGGTCGGTGATCGCTCCCAGTGAAGATCCAGATCACGCGCTTGCCGCATAGTTGGAGGAGTGGGAGGTCGACGTTGCCCCTGAGGAAGCTCTGCTCGCCCCCGAAAATGAAGATGTCGAATCGCGCGAGGCCCCACGCCAACAGGCCCACGCGGTACGCCAGCTTCAAAGGTCGGATGAAGATCGAGACGAGCCGCCAGCGGAATCGCTCGAGCTCGGACGCCGCCGTCAGTTGCCGATTTCGAGCCGTCAGCTCTGCCGCAACGAGCGTGCTGAACGGGGTTCGTGCGCCTCCATACTTGAACCGATGTCGTGACTCATCGACGAAGGTGGTCTCGTGGCCCGCTTGCTCGAAACCGCGACGAAGCGCGCCGAAATAGCCGGCCACCTCGGTCAAGCCAATGAACACACGGTCCTTCATGCGGTCCATTATCGAGGCTCCCCACTGTCCCTGCTGCCGGCGCGGGCAACACGAATCCCGTACGATGGGTGGGCTTCGCGGGGCCCAAGGGATGCTCAGGAGTGCAGCCCCACAGGAGAGCAGTGCGCACACCGATCACACAGCAACGCGTGTTCATTACCGGCGGTGCCGGTTTCATCGGTACTCAACTTGTCGGTCGCCTCGTCCAGGAGAATGAGGTGATCGTCTACGACACCTTCAGTCGCGACTCCCTGAGCTCGGGGGCCTACTACAGCCACCCGAACCTCACCATCGTTCGGGGTGACGTGCTCGATCCGGACGCGCTGCGCGCCGCGATGGCTGGGGCGGACTACGTGGTCCATTGCGCGGGTGCGGTCGGGGTCGACACCGTGATCCGCAGCCCCATCCGGACGATGCGCGTGAACATGATCGGATCCGCGAACGTCCTCGAGGCTGCTGCTGAGCTGCCAGACTGCCAGCGCGTCGTCTGCTTCTCGACCAGTGAAGTGTTTGGGCAGCAGGCGTTCGAGGCCACCGAGACTGATCGGACGGTCATCGGCGCCGTCGGGGAGGCGCGATGGACATACGCAGTGAGCAAGTTGGCCGAGGAGCACCTCGCCATCGCGTACCACAGGGAGCGCGGAACCCCCACCACGGTGCTTCGTCCGTTCAATGTCTATGGCCCCGGGCAGGTCGGCGAGGGAGCACTACGGACGTTTGTACAGCGTGCCATCCGCAACGAACCGATTGAGATCCATGGCGAAGGCGGCCAGATCCGTGCATGGTGTTATGTCGATGACATGGTCGACGCCACGCTGTTGGCCATGACCAGCGGGAATGCCATCGGTGAATCGTTCAACATTGGCAATCGGCGCAGCGTAGAAACGATCTACGGATTGGCGCGTACCGTTGTTCGGCTCCTCAGCTCCTCGTCGGAGATCCGATTCGTTGCGCGGTCGGTGGCAGACGTCGAGTTGCGTATCCCGCAGATCGACAAGGCACGCGATCTCCTCGGGTTCGAGCCGCGCGTGGAGCTGGACGAGGGCATCCAGCGCACCGCGGCGTACTACCGACTCGCTCAGCAGGAATCCGCGCCGCACGCTGAGGTCCGGTCGTGAATCCACTCCGCCAGGTCTGCGCACGCTGTCTCTATGACGCGAGCACTCCGGGTATCACCTTCGATACCGCGGGGGTGTGCAACTACTGCGCAATGCATGACCAGATGGTCGCCCAATACCCGACGGGGCCGCGCGGCGAGGCCATCCTCCGCCAGATGGCCGCGGAGATTCGTGCGAGTGGGCGGGGCAAGAAGTTCGACTGTGTGGTTGGCGTTTCGGGGGGGTGTGATTCCTCCTTCCTGCTGCACCGCATGGTCGAGCTGGGCCTGCGCCCGCTGGCAGTTCATTTCGACAACACCTGGAACTCGGGGGTTGCGACGCAGAACATCTATAACGTGCTCGAGGCGCTCGGCGTCGAGCTCTTCACGCTCGTGGTCAACAACCGGGAATACGACGACCTGTACCGGGCGTTCATGCTCTCGGGCGTTAAGGACATCGAGACGCCGACCGACATTGGGCTGACGTCGACGCTCTATATGGCCGCAGAGAAGTACGATGTGAAGTACATCATCGAGGGCCACTCATTTAGGACCGAAGGCGTGGCTCCATTGGGCTGGATCTACATGGACGGGAAGCTCATCGAGTCGGTCCACAAACAGTTCGGTACCCGACCCATGAAGACGTTTCCGAACCTGACCATGGCCCGATTCCTGAGGTGGTCGGCCGTTCGGGGGATCAAGCGACTCCGCCCCCTGTATTACATGGACTACGACAAGGAAGCCGCGAAGCGGTTCCTTGCATCGGAGCTCAATTGGACGTGGTATGGGGGGCATCACCTGGAGAATCGCTTCACGGCCTTTTTCCACACGTACTGGCTGCCGAAGCGGTATGGGATCGACGCCCGTCTGCTCGGACACGCTGCGCTCGTCCGTTCCGGCCAGCTGGACCGGGCGAGCGCAATCGCCGAGCTGGCGACTCCGCACGAGCACGACCCGGAAATTCTGGGCCTGGTGAAGAAGCGGCTGGGCTTCGATGACGCTGCGTTTGACGCCATCATGGCCTCGCCACTCCGACACTATTCGGACTACAGGACGTACAAGAAGTCGTTCGAGCGCATGCGCCCGCTCTTCTGGCTCCTTTACAAGCTCAATCGCGTCCCCAAGAGCTTCTACATCAAGTTCACCCATCCCGATCCAAGCACACCGGCGAAGCACTCGGTGCCCGTTCAACGTCAGGTCGCCACCGCCCTTCCACCCAGAATCGACTAGATGCCGAGGCCCTTCCTCCCGATCAGCCGCCCCGACTTTGGTGCCGATGAAATCGCTGCCGTGAGTCGTCCCATCGAGAGCGGATGGGTGGTTCAGGGACCTTTC
>JBDTTS010000309.1:0-3378 GCA_039930525.1 Actinomycetes bacterium
TCGTCAGCCTCGAGCAGTACAACCAACTCTTCACGATGCACGGAACGATCATGCTGTTCTTGTTCGCTACGCCGCTCTTCTCGGGGTTCGCGAACGCGATTATGCCGCTGCAGATCGGGGCGCCGGATGTCGCATTCCCGCGATTGAACATGTTGGCCTACTGGCTCTACCTGTTTGGCGCGATCATTGTCTCACTCAGCTTGATCACCCCGGGCGGAGCGGCAGCATTCGGTTGGACGGCTTATGCGCCGCTTTCGAACGCGGTGTTCTCACCCGGTGTCGGCGCAGACATGTGGATCATCGGCCTCACCCTCGGCGGCCTCGGAACGATCTTGGGCGCGGTCAACTTCATCACGACGATCATCTGTCTGCGCGCCCCCGGAATGACCATGTTCCGCATGCCGCTGTTCACCTGGAACGTGCTGCTCACCAGCATCCTGGTGCTGATGGCCTTCCCGGTTCTGGCGGCAGCTCTGCTCGTCCTTGAGATCGACCGTCAGTTCGGCAGCCTCGTCTTTGCACCTGAAGTGGGCGGAGCCATCTTGTGGCAGCACCTCTTCTGGTTCTTCGGCCACCCCGAGGTCTACATCTTGGCGCTGCCGTTCTTCGGCATCATCAGCGAGATTCTGCCGGTCTTCAGCCGCAAGCCAATCTTCGGCTACAAGGGCCTGGTGTTCGCCACCATCGCCATCGCTGGGCTCTCGGTTGCGGTGTGGGCGCACCACATGTTCGTCACCGGGGCAGTGCTCCTGCCGTTCTTCGCGTTCATGACCATGTTGATCGCGGTCCCCACCGGCGTGAAGTTCTTCAACTGGATCGGCACGATGTGGGGGGGATCAGTCTCTTTCGAGACACCAATGCTCTTCTCGCTCGGATTCTTGGTCACCTTCCTCTTCGGTGGTCTCACCGGGATCATCTTGGCCTCCCCACCACTTGACTTCGCTGTCTCGGACTCCTACTTCGTGGTGGCGCACTTCCACTACACGGTCTTCGGCACCGTGGTCTTCCTGATGTTTGCCGGCTTCTACTTCTGGTGGCCGAAGCTGACCGGCAAGAAGCTCGACGAACGCCTGGGCATGATCCACTTCTGGTTGCTCTTCATTGGATTCCAGGTGACGTTCCTGATCCAGCACTGGCTCGGTGCGGCTGGCATGCCGCGCCGGTACGGCGACTACATCGCCGAAGACGGCTACATCTTCATGAATCAGGTCTCGACTGTCGGATCGATCTTGCTGGGTCTGTCCACGTTTGTGTACCTCTACAACGTCTGGCGCACCCATAAGCGTGGCGAGAAGGTCACCTCCGACGACCCGTGGGGCTGGGGACGTTCACTGGAGTGGGCCACCTCGTGCCCGCCGCCTCGGCACAACTTCGACTCCATCCCGCGGATCCGTTCTGAGTCGCCTGCCTTCGACCTTCACTACCCTGAGATTGCGTTCGCCGAGGGCAACGTCTCGAACGAGCCAGTGCTCGCCGAGGTGTTCGGAGCCCCCGAAGTGACTCATCGCGAGGACATCGTGCAAGACATCGTCGAGGGCAAGGGCGAGGAGAACTGACGTGCGCGTCACCGGACGACTCTTCGCTATTATCGCCGCTTTCTTCGGCCTGATCGCGCTCATCTACTGGTTCTTGGCCAGGGAGCCGGCCGGCACAGCGGCTCTAGTGTTCACCGGAGCCCTTGGCTTCTTGGTCGCGTTCTACCTCTTGTTTACGGCGAGGCGGGTAGAGCCGCTGCCCGAGGACGACGAAGAGGGCGACATCGCTGAAGGGGCTGGCCCCCAGGGCTTCTACAGCCCGCACAGCTGGTGGCCACTCCCGGTCGGCTTAGGGGCAGCCACCATCGGGATGGGCCTGGTCTACAAGATGTGGTGGCTGATCGTCCTTGGCGTGGTCATCACCGTGGCGGCCACCGCTGGCATGGTGTTCGAGTACTACCGTGGCGAGTTCGCTCGCCAGTGACCCGCGCGCTTGGCCGCATCCTGGCGTCACCGAATTCTTGATGTGAACATTTGTGCTTGAGGCGTTAACCTGACGTGTCGAGAGTATTGGAAGGAGACGGGGCATCCCGTCCTCCTTCCACCAAATTACGGGGTAGGACACGAGTGATCAGGCAGACTGGCGCCTCGCAATGGCGCACCGCCGCGGTTGTCACCAGCATTTGTCTTGGGCTGGCGGCCTGCACGACGGCCGGTGCTGGCGCTCCAGCGGCCCAAAGCGGCCCCCCTGAGTCACGGGCAGTAATCGCCGTTCCTGCCGCCAAAGAGCGCGCATGGGCTCCCACCCACCCGCTGGTGGTCAAGGCTGAGCAGGGAAAGTTGACCAAGGTCGCTGTCCGCGATGAGCGTGGCCGCAAGGTGTCCGGAGACTTCAGTGCGCGCCACGCCCGTTGGCAGTCGTCCGAGGTCTCACTCGACTTCAACCGCCGCTACGTCATCACCGCGAGGGCGGTCGATGCTGACGGCGTAGCCACTGAGAGCAAGACCTGGGTGCGCACGGTGAAGCCGAAGCGGGTGGCCTACACCGGCATCAGCCCCTACGGAGCATCCGTCGTAGGGGTGGGCATGCCAGTTGTCATGACCTTCGACCAGCCGGTCAATCGCAAGGCCGCGGTCGAGCGTCAGTTGTCGGTCTCGACCAAACCAGCCGCAGTGGGGGCTTGGTACTGGGTGAACGACCAGATGGTGCGCTGGCGGCCCAAGCAGTACTGGAAGCCCGGCACCGATGTGACGGTGCGAAGCCAGCTTGAGGGCGTCAACTTCGGCGGCGGCGTCTGGGGTGACGACGACGACCTGGTGCGCTTCAGCATCGGCTCATCGATGGTGAGCACAGTCAACATCGGCAAGTACGAAATGGTGGTCGAGCAGGACGGAAAGGTCATTCGCACGTTGCCGATCACGACGGGTAAGGCTGGGTGGGATACCCGCGTCGGCACCAAGGTGATCATCTCCAAGGAGCGTGACGTCGTCATGGACGCGGCCACGCTGGACGTCGACGAGAGCAGCTCTGAGTACTACCGGCTCGATGTTGAGTACGCCATGCGTCTCACCTGGAGCGGTGAGTATGTGCACGCGGCCCCCTGGTCGGTCTCATCGCAAGGCGAGGAGAATGTCAGCCACGGATGCACGGGCATGTCGCTGAGTGACGCTGGATGGTTCTTCAATGCGTCGAAGCCAGGTGACGTGATCAACTACGTTAACGGCTCTCGGCAGCCTGAGGATTGGAACGGCTACACCGACTGGAACCTTTCGTGGGATGAGTGGAAGAAGGGCAGCGCCCTCTCCTAGCGGCTGCCACCCTGAGCCTGTCGAGTGTCCCGCTGGGTGCACCCTGAGCCTGTCGAGTGTCCCGCTGGGTGCACCCTGAGCCTGTCGAGTGTCC
>JBDTTS010000310.1:0-3365 GCA_039930525.1 Actinomycetes bacterium
AACGCGGGTGTCGACGCAGGGTCAGAGTCTTTACCCGCAAAGCGATGCGCTTACCTCGGCCGGCGCGAACAGGATCTTCACGGACCAGGTCACGTGCAAGAAAGCAGCGCGCCCAGGGACACGAAGTTCCCGAGGGTCCGCACGTCGCCACGTCCGACAACGCGCGACTTGCGCCATGAGGGGAAGGATTTCTCGGCCGTCATCGTGACCTCGGCGCAGGCCCTGACCGAGTTGTCCCCGCTAGCACGAGGGACGAGATGGGAACGCTGACCGGCACGTCGAACACCTCAACTTGGACGCCGTCGACCACGCCCTCGCCGTCCCAGATGGGGATCGGCTTTGCGTTGACGTGCCCACGGGTCAGGAGGCGTGCTGTTCGCCAAGTTTGTCGAGTAGAAGGGACCGAGCCAGTGTCGATGCGGGCAGGTGCCGTTGTTCGGCGGCCCGCTGGATCGCGTCGTATTCGGACTGCCGCAGCCGCAGGGTCAGCATGCGGGACCGATTCGGCCAACTGATGGAGGCGTCCGCCGGGAACTCGGTCTCCGGGTCGGCGTCGGCGGCTGCCTCAACACGAGCCGCCTCGTCCTGCAGCTCGTGGGCCAGCTTTGAGTCGAGTCGCTTGGTCATGAGGTTCTCCCTTCGGTGTAGAGCCGCAGCGCGCGGCCGGTGGCTGGCCACGCGGTCATGCCATGCAGGTCGCCGTCCAGATCTCGGTAGGCGAGTACAAGGAGCACGGCACCAGCGGCGGCCGAGTAGCCGATGATGGCCAGGGCATTGACCCGTGATGTCCAGTAGGGGTCGACCTGGACGGCGTCGATGTCATTGACTGCCTCGACTGTCCAGGCGAGCTCGATGTCGACCGCGCCGGAGTAGCGCTGCGACCGGGCGAGGTGCTTCGCGGCCGCGTCTGACCACATCACCTCCACAACCCCGAGTGTACACGAATGTCTTACATAATCGGATAGGATTGCAGTCGTCGATGCCAGACTGACTGCCACCCCGAACCGGGATCTCACCCGGTGTGCTGGGCGCACCTCGATGTCCAGGACCGCTCCGGTCGGCGATCCCTTATCGAACGCGCGGAATGCGCCATAGCGGAAGGATTTCCTGGCTGACATCCTGGTGGCACGAGCGCGGCAAGGGGAACCTGGAGGCGACGACGGGCGAGCTGTGCTGTGCCGCGCGAGGGTCCGCCCTCGGCTGAGTCCATCGCGTCGAGTCGTGAGGCGCTGCTCAAACCGCTGGCCAAGGAGCGCCAAAGGCGCGCAGCGATCTCGAACTACTCGACGACTTGCCGATCAGTCTCCAATGTCCACCGGATGGCGCAGGAACGGGAACCGGCAGGCAAGGACGCTCGCCAAGGTCCGCGAGAACGGGCCGCAGAACAAGGGGCGACACTAGCGGCGAAGCCCCGCCATCAGTCCGCAGCCAGTCCGCAAGGAGTCCGCAAAACGTCCATAAACGCTCACGGTGACTCAACGACTGCAAGCGGTATACGTGCAGGTCAGAGGCCTAATGAGCCGCAAATCCACAGGTCAGGAAACTGCCCAAATGGAACCCGGCGTATCGACCGACTCATCCATTTATCAGCCGCTGACCAGCAGCGGAGCACCTGCGAGGTGGCTGATGTACTCAGTTTGGACTCAGCAGGATCACCAAGAACAGGCCGTCGCGCCAGCTGAAGTGCAGGCCGCCTTGCTCCGACTCGTACTTGAACGACAAATGGATCTTGCGGTGGGGACTCAGCTCAGCGTCACGTACTGCGACAGGAAGGACCGCGCCGACGCCGTATCGAGACGGTAGACGACGTTGGTTGCCCGACAAACCGCGTCTCCCGTGATCGTGATGCCTGCCACCGTTCCCGAGGCCCCCAGGAAGTTCGGGCCACCAGAGTCCCCATAGCAGGTGCCGCCGTTACCGGTGGCCGGGTTCATTGAGATCCGGAGCCACGCCGGGTTCGTCGCGTTAAGCGTGCCCGTGGCGACCATGCGCACGTCGTTGTAGAGGTATTGGTGTCCGCCTGGCTGATTGGTGACCTCGTACGCGCCGTAGCCCACCGAGGTGAATGTCTGCGTCGTGGACAGCTTCGACAGCGAGCCAGCGGCAGGCAGCGTGGCTGGAGTGATCTTCTTGACAGCCTTGTCGAGCTCGACCACGGCAATGTCGTGCGGGTCGCTCTGCACGCCGCTGTAGAGAGGGTCGCCGTGGAACGTGCCCGCATACGTCACGTCCCCGACCTTGTAGGCCGTGGAGAACGTCACCATGACCCGGCCATCGCCGCCCTCGTTGCAGTGCGCCGCAGTGAGGAACACCTTGGGGCTGATCAGCGTGCCCGAGCAGTAGATCGAGGTGCCGTCGGAGTAGGGGGTGGCGGCCACAAGGCCTCCCACGTTTGGGTGCTGGTTGCCATCGATGCTGCCGTTGGTGATCGCCTCCGCCGGCGCGGCGACCGACAGGCTCGCGAGGAGGGTGAACCCTATGACGAGACGTCGCATCATGACGACTCCTTCGAGAAGGCCGGTTTCTACCGGCGGGCGGAATGGGACGAGCCAGAATGATGCCCATCATCTCGCATCGAGCAGCCACGCGACAACGGTTTCCAGTGCGGTGGGGTTCACCAGATACCGACTCACTCGGGTGGGGGCTCGATGTACGGGCGACCTGCCTTGTCGCTGTCCCCGCGGTGGGCGGAGGTCGCTAGGGAAGGGCGCGCGGGCGGGATAGGCGTCTTCCTGGGGCAACGGCAAATTAGCCCAGCACCACCGGGTCGCCGAGACATGGAGAAGGCCCTGACCACCTCTGCTGAGGAACCTCGCGCCACCAGGTCAAACCGACGTGGCGACACCTTCGAATGTTGATTGCATCGCAGCGCCGGCTGCTCCGAGGACAATGACGAGCCAGATCATCATGAGCAGACCAAGTATTCCGATGATGAGCCCGGCCACCGCTAGTCCTCGACCAGCTTGGTCGTGCGTCCGCGTCCTCTGCATTGCAACGGCGGCGAAGATGATCGCCGCGATGCTCCCCAGCCCCCCGATCCACAGCAGGCTTAGAACGAACGCCGTGATCGCGTGTCCGCTGAATGGGCGGTTGGTCGCTGGGAGGTTGTCGTAGGTCCGTGCGACTTGCACCATGCTGCTCCTCGAGTTCTGGTTGGAAATCAACCGTTCGACGGTGAGACACGCAACATGAGCCCCCCGCGGATGGGGACAGCGTAGAAGTTCTTGAACTTGGTGGCATGGCGAATGGCCTATTTCATGCCAGAGCCACTCGCCACGGTCAGCACCGCTTCATCCGAGCTGCAGGTAGTAGAACGCCCGTTCGATAAACCAGCGCATGCCATGGCTGGCGGCATGTTCCCATGG
>JBDTTS010000311.1:0-3330 GCA_039930525.1 Actinomycetes bacterium
AGCGACTCAGCCCCGACCAGCGACTCAGCCCCGACCAGCGACTCAGCCCCGACCAGCGACTCAGCCCCGACCAACGACTCAGTCTGACGAGCAGCTCGGACGCTTGAAGAACCGCTAGGCGTGGTGGTCGGCCAGCACTCGTGCCGACACCTGCGGGGGCATCGCCTCGTGCCGGGAGTAGGTGCGCGTGAACGTGCCGGTGCCATGTGACATCGATCGCAGGTCGATGGCGTAGCGAACGATCTCGAGCTGCGGCACCTCAGCCCGCACCAAGGTGCGGCCCGAACCGGACTGGTCCGTACCCGCCTGCCCCGCGCTCACCTGTCCAGCACCGAGCGGCTCGGTGCCCACCACATGCCCTCGGCGCGATGACAGGTCGCCCATCACGGCGCCGACAAAGTCGTCGTCGACCAGGACTGCGACCGCGTCAACAGGTTCGAGCAGCATCACCTGCGACTGCTCGGCGGCATCGCGCAGGGCGAGCCCGCCGGCCATCTGGAAAGACATGTCCGAGGAATCCACCGAATGCGACTTGCCGTCGACAAGGGTGACGCGGATATCGACCATGGGGTAGCCGGCGCCCGCGCCAACCCCCTTGTCCATCTGAACTCGCACTCCCTTTTCGACGCTGCCGATGAACTGCCGCGGCACCGATCCGCCCACGACCTTGTCGACGAACTCGAAGCCGGCGCCTTGCGGCAACGGCTCGACCTCGATGTCACAGACAGCGAACTGTCCATGTCCGCCGGACTGCTTCACGTGACGACCGTGACCCTTGGACGCAGTGGCGAAGGTCTCGCGAAGGGCCACTCGAAGTGGGACAGTCTCGACCTTTACGCCGTACCGACTGGACAGGCGGTCGAGCAACACATCGATGTGGGCCTCGCCCAGGGTCCAGAGCACCACCTGCCCGGTCTCTTTGCTGTGATCCAGACGCATCGTCGGATCTTCGGCGACCAGTCGCGCCAGGCTCTGCGACAGCCGGTCCTCGTCGGCCTTGCTCTTGGCGACGATGGCGACCGGCAGCAACGGGTCTGGCATCTGCCAGGCTTCCATCAGCAGCGGGCGCTCCCTGTCCGACAGCGTGTCCCCGGTCTCGGCGTGCGCAAGCTTGGCCACAGCGCAGACGTCACCGGCGATGGCCTTGCCGAGCGAACGCTGCGTCTTGCCAAGCGGAGACGAGAGGGCGCCCACCTTCTCGTCGAGGTCGTGATCGGCATGCCCGCGATCGGCGAGGCCGTGCCCAGAGACGTGCACGATCAGGTCGGGGCGCAGCGTTCCCGAGAAAACCCGGACCAACGACATGCGTCCGACATACGGGTCGCTCACCGTCTTGACAACCTCGGCTACCAGGGGGCCGTTCGGGTCAGCGGTGAGCGGACCCTGCGGCTTGCCCTCCGGTGTGCTGACCGGGGGAACGACATGCTCGAGCGGGCTCGGGAACCCGCGGGTCACGAGGTCGAGCAGTTCGGTAAGGCCCATTCCGCTGGACGCCGCGACAGGGATCACCGGATAGAACGAGCCACGGGCGACCGCCTTCTCGAGATCCTCGATGAGGGTGGCGAGCTCGATCTCTTCGCCGGCCAGGTAGCGGTCCATCAGCGTCTCGTCCTCACTCTCGGCAATGATCGCCTCGAGCAGGACGGCCCGGGCGGGTTCGATCATCTCGAGGTGCTGTGGCTCGGGGTCGCGCTCGACCCGGCTGCCGCCTGTGTAGTCGTCAACGCGTTGAGAGAGCAGCGAGATCAAACCGCCGACGCTCTCGTCGTCAGCCAGCATCGGCAGATAGAGCGGAAGCACGCCTTCGCCGAAGGCGCTCTGCGCCGCGAAGAGCGCCTCGTCGTAGTCGGCACGAGCGGCGTCCAGTTTGGCGACCACCACGGCTCGGGGCATGCCAACTGCGCCGCATTCCTCCCACAGCAGTCGGGTCATGCCGTCGACCCCCTCGGTGGCCGAGATCACGAAGAGCGCGGCGTCGGCGGCGCGCAGACCGGCCCTGAGGTCTCCCACGAAGTCGGGGTATCCGGGGGTGTCGAGCAGGTTGACTTTGACACCGTTGTGGCGCAGCGGCGCCAGGCTCAGTGAGACGCTGCGCTGTTGGCGGTGCTCAGCCTCGTCGAAGTCGGACACAGTGGTGCCGTCCTCGACCCGTCCGGGACGCGAAATGGTGCCAGTACTGGCCAGCAATGCCTCGACCAAGGTCGTCTTTCCGGCTCCGCTGTGACCTACGAGCACCACGTTTCGGATGTCGCCCGGGTTGCCTACCGCGGGTGCCGAGTTGCCGGCACCACCTCCGGAACTGCCGCCTCTATCTGCCATGGTCATCCCTCTTTCGCCCTCACCAGTCGATGTCGTCCCCACCTTGCTAGCCGCCGTCGCCCGGGGCAAGTGCCCTTGGGTCCTGGTCAAGGGCCGATTGGGTCGACGGCGGCACCCGCTGCATCCGGTTCCGCGGCTGCACCTGCGATCTCGCTACTCTGCTCTGTGCAGCAAGTCGCGCGGCGGTGTTGTCGGCGGCACCAAAGAGGCGGGAGCGCGACGTGGGTGGGTTCACCGACGTAGGCCGCGGCGTGGCGAGCCAGGTCTTCACTCCCGTCGCTCGGGTGCTGCTGAAACTGAAGGTCAGTCCGGACGCCGTCACGCTCGTGGGAACGATCGGTACCTCAGCCGCAGCGCTCTATTTTTTTCCGCGAGGCAGCTTTCTCGTGGGAACCCTCGTCATCTGCCTCTTCGTCTTCTCTGACTCGCTCGACGGCACCATGGCGCGGCTTGCCGGACGGCCCTCGACGTGGGGGGCGTTCTTTGACTCCACCCTGGACCGGGTCGCCGACTCGGCCATCTTCTGTGGCCTGGCGCTCTGGTTTGCCGGTGACGGCAACGACCCCACCATGGCTGCGGTCACACTGGCGGCGCTCGTCGGTGGACTGATGGTGTCCTATGCCCGAGCTCGTGCTGAGGGTCTCGGGGCTGACGCCAGTACCGGGATCGCCGAACGCACCGAGCGGCTCGTGCTGACGCTCTTCACCGCCGGCCTCTCAGGCCTGCTCGACCTGCCCTGGATTTTGAACGCTGGGCTCTGGCTGGTTGCCATCTTGTCGTGGATCACCGTCGGTCAGCGGATCTGGGCTGTACGCCAGCAGCTGCTGCCTCGGTAGTCGACGTGGACGCACAAGTTCGCGAACGACTTCAGAGGGCCAGGAAGCGGTCGTTGGCCGCGACCACCAACGCCGGCTACGGAGCCGGTTGGCAGTTGGCGCAACGGCTGCCCGAGCCGTGGGTGGCCCGTGGTTTCGGCGCCATGGCTGATCGGGCCTTTCAGCGTGACGGACG
>JBDTTS010000312.1:0-3322 GCA_039930525.1 Actinomycetes bacterium
GCGCCCGGTGGCGACAAGCTCGACCCGATGGAGGCCATCTCGTATGGCTGGAAGGGCCTGACCAAGTACCTCGGCCCGCTGGTTCTCATCGCCCTGATCGTGGTGGCGATCTCGATCGCGATGAACGTCGTCGGGTACTTCATGGACAGCCTGCTCCTGCAGTTCGTCTGGAACATTGTGACCATTGGTGTGTCGCTCATCGTGGCCATGGGCCTGATCAGAGCAGGGTTGGCGGTGGTCGACGGTCGCACGCCCGAGGTCGGCATGCTCTTCCACACGGACAACTTCGTCCCCTACTTGGTGGCGTCGATTCTGGTCGGGCTATCAGTCGGCATCGGTCTGATCTTCTGCATCATCCCCGGACTGATCCTTGGATTCCTGTTTGCCTTCTACGGCTACGCCATCGTCGACGGCCGCGTGGACGACGGCATCGAGGCGATGAAGACCTCGTGGAGTCTGGTGTCGTCGAATGTGGGCCAGCTTCTGTTGCTCTTCATCCTCGTGATCCTGATCAACATTGGTGGAGCGTTGCTCTGCGGCATCGGCTTGCTCTTCACCTACCCGTTGACGGCGATCGCCATCGCGTACGCCTGGCGCCGGGTGAGTGGCGGATCGGTCGCCACGCTGGCCTAGACGGCACGTAGAACTCACGGCACAGACAAAGGTTCGGCCCCGCTGGGATCAGCGGGGCCGAACCTTTGTTGACGGGGGTTATTTGAACTTGGTCACGTCGCGACCGTGCACAGTGAGCGCCCAGATCACGAAGACCGCAATGACGACGAAGATGACTCCCCAGATCGGGTACCACGGGAGCCACACGAAGCCGACCAGCGCGCTGATCCCCGCGAGAATCACGCCCACAGTCCGCGCCCAGACCGCACCCTGGAAGAGCGCGAACCCAGCGAGAAAGACCACGACTCCGAGGATCAGGTGGATCCAGCCCCAGGTGGTGACGTCGAGCTTGAAGACGTAGTTCGGCGTCGCCACCAGAATGTCGTCCTCGAGGATTCCCACGAGCCCCGCGAACGCCCAGAACACCCCGAGCAAGAGCATCATGATCGCCGCGAACCACGTCCAACCGACCGCGGCTTCACTGCGCGGTTCTCCAGACATACGTCCTCCATTCGTTGCGCGTCATCGGTGACGCCGTTCCGGCGCCCAGGATAGAGTTGGCAACACCCACAACGCGATCAACAGGGGGCTCCATCAGGGTTGCGAACGCATCACGCTTGCTACTTTGAGGGTGAGTTATCGCTCAGCACTCGCCAGCGATTCCCGAGGAGGGCACGACGTGGGTCCCTTGCAGAACGACAGCTCTACCGCAGGAGCGACGTCTCTTCGCGTCATCGATCTCACCCGAGTCCTTGATGAGAAATCGGTTCTGTGGCCAGGTACCCCGCCGCTCCGCGTAGAGTCGTCGGAGAGCATCGATGCGGATGGATCGTTCACGAGGCGTGTGTCGTTGGACGAGCACAGTGGCACCCACTTCGACGCGCCAAGCCATTTCGTCAGTGGTGCGGCGCACGTAGCCGACGTCGCAGCAGAGACACTGGTTCGACCCCTGCGCGTCATCGACTTCACGGCGAAGTGCGCTGGTCAGCCCGATGCCACCCTGAGCGTGGCGGACATGCTGACCCACGAGGCGGTGCACGGCGTTATCGCCGACGGATCGGCGGTCTTCCTGCGCACAGATTGGGTGGGGGATGGCGACACCCTTCGGTTTCCCGGCTTTGGCGTGGACGCCGCCACGTTTCTGGCCGTCGAACGCGGGGTGGCTGGCCTGGGTATCGACACTCTGGGGATCGACGCCGGCTACGCCGTCGACTTCCCGGTTCACCGAGAGGTGACGCTGCCTCGGGGCATCTGGCACCTCGAGAATCTCACCAATCTCGCCGCGGTTCCCTCTGCTGGAGCATGGGTGGCGGTGGGTGTGCCGCGCATCGCCGGAGCCTCCGGGTTTCCGGCCCGCGTCTTCGCGTTGCTCGGCGAATCGGACTGACCACTGACCGCCTGAGTGGTCAGGTGAGTGAGGCCTTGCAAATGCTCTCGATCGAGGCATCCAGGGTGGCGTTGAACTGGTCATCGCTCTGCTGCGCCGACAACCCTTCGGTGAGTGCCCGCGAGAAGCTGGCGATGACCCCGTGGTTCGACGCCAACTTGGTGTTCGCGTCGTCCCTCGTGTACCCACCCGACAGCGCTACGACGCGCACGACGCGGGGATGTGCTGCTACCTCGGCATAGAAATCTGCTCGCTCGGGCAACGTGAGCTTCAGCATGACGTTCTGATTGTCAGCCAGCCCGTCGAGGCGCGTCATCATTGCGCTCTTGAGCAGAGCCTCGGCCTCTGCCTTCTGCGGGCTCTTGATATCGACTTCCGGCTCGATGATCGGCACGAGCCCAGCATCGATGATGCTGCGCCCGACGTCGAACTGCTGGTCAACGATGGCGGCGACGCCTGCCTCGTCGGCCAGCTTGATGACCGACCTCATCTTGGTGCCGAAGACTTGATGTCCTGCAGCTTTGCCCAGCAGGTCATCGAGACCGGGAATGGGCTTCATGACCTGGACACCGTTCTCCTCGTCGGCGAGGCCCTTGTCGACCTTCAAGAACGGGACGATGTTTTTCTCTTTCCACAGGTATTCGGCCGAGCCCATGCCTTCGACCTCGCGGTCCATCGTCATCTCGAACAAGATGGCGCCGATCACTCGCTGGCCGGTGAAGGCAGGGCTGGTCATGATGCGCGTCCGCATCTGGTGCATGAGGTCGAACATCTCGTCGTCGCTTGAGTACTCCGAGCCCTCGACTCC
Organism: Actinomycetes bacterium; assembly: GCA_039930525.1. Lineage (GTDB taxonomy): Bacteria > Actinomycetota > Actinomycetes > JAHEKZ01 > JAHEKZ01 > JAHEKZ01. Next base: position 2,808 of record JBDTTS010000312.1, read on the forward strand.
GTAGAGCTTGAGCGCCTTCGGCGTGCTGCCACCGCTCTGGTCGAGTGCGGCGATAAAGCCGTTCCCGCTCTTCATCTGCTGCAGCATCTGGTCGTTCACCGTCGGCCTCCTGTGATTCGGCGTGTCAAACAGTGGCCCCGAGGGCCTGTGGTCCCACTGCTCCACTCTAGGGCTGACCGCCTGGGCCGGGTGCGTTGATCCCGCAGCCCACCACGACTCCCAGCGGATCGGCGCGGGTCACTCCCAGCCGCGCAGGGTGTTGGACAGCGAGTCGACCCACGCGCCTACGGCGGCTCGCCCGCGCTCAATGAACGTTGCGATCACGATTGCTGCTAGTCCGAGCGCAGCCACACCCACCCACAACGCGGCACCGCGCCACTGCGGAAGCAGGGGCGTCAGCGGGATGGCTACCAGCAGGACGACCGCCGCCACAATGACTCCAACGCCAGCAGCGAGTCGACGACGGACCTTGGTGACTGCCCCCCACAACGTGATCGCCGCGCCCTCGGCCAGGG
>JBDTTS010000313.1:0-3312 GCA_039930525.1 Actinomycetes bacterium
AGTGCCCGCTGCGCTCGGCCCGAACCGGCATGTTGATGGTGGCAACCTCCACCACGGCGGCCAGAACTCGGGTCGCGATCGCGTCGAAGTCCACCGTCTCGTCGAAACCCTGGCTCAGGGTCTCGTGGACAAACGCAATAGTGCCCACTCGGCGTACCGCGTCGTCGAGCGCAGCACGCGCCTCGCTGTCCGGAAGGCGGCGCGCGGCCAGCCGGAGCAGTGCCGCCACGGTCTGCAGGTTGTTCTTGACGCGATGATGGATCTCGCGGATCGTCGCGTCCTTGGTGATCAGCTCGCGCTCTCGACGCCGTAGCTCGCTGACGTCGCGCAGGAGCAGGATCGCGCCAGTGCGCTGGCCTGCCTCAGTCAGCGGGATCGCCCGCAGGGACACGCTCGCACCTCGCGACTCAACCTCGGTCCACCACGGAGCCCGCCCGGTCACGACCAGTGCGAGCTTTTCGTCCACCGGTCCCTCGTCGCGCAGCACCTCAGTGGCAATCTGGGCCAGCGAGGCCCCGGTGACCTCCCCCACATATCCCAGCCGATGAATGGCCGAGACGGCATTCGGGCTCGCGTAGCTCACCGTCCCACCGGAGTCGAGGCGAATGAGGCCGTCACCGACTCGGGGCGCTCCGCGGCGTTGGCCGGTCGGAGCGCCCAGAGTTGGGAAGTCGCCTGACGCGACCATCCGCGCGAGCGCATCTGCCGTCGCCAGATAGGTCAGCTCGAGACGGCTGGAGGTGCGCATCGTGGCCGGGTTGGTATGTCGGGTGAGCACGGCCAGCGCACGTCCATCGCTCATGACGGGTATGGCTTCCACGCGGATCGGCATGTCGTCACGCAGCTCGGAGTCGAGACCTCGCACGATCCGCAGCTGGTTGAGGGCTTGGTCCAGCAACGGGCGACGACCTCGGTCAAGTCGCCGGCCCACGACGTCGTCGACGAAGACCGAAGGGCCGGTGGTGGGTCGGATATGGGCGGCGGAATACCACCCACCCGTGGTCGCTGGGACCCACAGGACAAGGTCCGCGAAAGACAGGTCCGAAAGGAGCTGCCAGTCACCGAGGAGCAGATGCAGCCACTCGACATCCGCGGCGTCCAGGTCAGTCTGCTCATGCAGCACGTCGTTCAGGGTCGGCACAGCGCCGAGCGTAGTCCGGACCGGGAGCCGTGCGGCGGCTCGTCCTGGATTCTTCCCAACGATCAGGTGGTGGCCGAACCGCTTCGGATGACTCCGCGCAGGATGCGAAGCGCCACGGAGAGGGCCGAGATCCCAGGATTCTCCAGCCTCTGGATCCCGGAGAGCGCCGCGTTGGCCCGGGCGAGGGACTCGGCGTTGATCTCCGACCAGGCCGCTGTGCGTTCCCTGGGAGCCAAGTCGGACGCGCTGCTGTCCATCACCGATGTGGTGAGCGCCTTGAGAACGGCATACAGGTCATAGCGCAGTGCGCCGCGCGCCAGCGAGTCCCAGCGGTCGTCCCGGGGGAGCTTGGACACGCGGGTGAGCATCACATCGATGCCGAACTGCTCGGAGGTGGCGAAGTAGACGGGCGCGACCTCGGCAGCCCTGCGATCGGTGTCGACGCTGATCTCCACGATGTCCAGCAGCGAGAACTGATCCAGCAGGCCAGCCGACCGAACGGCTACCTCCGGCGGCACACCCAGCTCCTCGAGCTGGGTAGCGCGAAGGTCGAACCGCTTGCGTTCGGCACCCTGCAGCAACGTGGACATCTGCGGCCCCAGCTCGGCGACTGCTGCGCTGAAGCGCTCAACCTCCGCGGCGACATTGAGGGTGGACGGCCGGTTCTGCAGGAACCAGCGCACCGCCCGGTCCAGAAGGCGGCGGAACTCAAGGTAAAGCGACGTCTGCGTATCGGTGGACACGATGTTGTCAAGCTGCTCGACGAGGCCGAAGAAGCCGACCATGTCGAACACCTCACGGCAGACCACGAAAGCTCGCGTCACCTGCTCGGCCGTGGCCCCGGTCTCCTCGGAGGCACGGAAGGCGAAGGTCATGCCGCCGCGGTTGACCATCGAGTTCACCACGGCATTGGCGATGATCTCCCGGCGCAGCGGGTGGCTGGCCAGCCTGCCCTGATACTTCTCCCGGATGGGGTTGGGGAAGTACTTGGTGAGGGTCGCCTGGAACCAGGGCTCATCAGGCAGCGCACTGGCCAGCAGGTCCTTCTTGAGTCCGAGCTTGGCGTAGGCCACCAGCACCGAGACCTCCGGGCTCTTCAGACCCAGCCCGGCATCGGAGCGTCGCTCGATCTCGATGTCACTGGGAAGGAACTCGAGCGCGGGATCAAGGTCACCACGCTCCTCCAGCCAGTGCATGAGCCGCCGATGCACCGGCAACATCAGGTGCTCCTGTGCGCGGGCATTGCCAAGCAAGGTGTTCTGCTCGTAGTTGTCGCGCAGGACCTGACGGGCGATGTCCTCGGTCATCGAGGCCAGAAGCCCGTTGCGCTGCTTCAGCGTCAGATCCCCTTCAAGGGTCAGGGCGGTCAGCAGGATCTTGATGTTGACCTCGTGGTCGGAGGTATCGACACCCGCGGAGTTGTCGATAGCGTCAGTGTTGACGTGCACGCCCGCCAGAGAAGCCTCGATGCGTCCGAGCTGGGTGCAACCGAGGTTGCCACCCTCGCCGACCACCGTGGCGCGCAACGCGTCTCCGTCCACGCGAATGGCATCGTTGGCGCGATCCCCGACGTCGAGGTGCTGCTCGGACGACGCCTTGACGTACGTGCCGATACCACCGTTCCAGAGCAGGTCGACCGGCGCGGTCAAGATGGCTTTCATCAGCTGTGCGGGCGTCATCGAGGTGGTGCCCGGCAGGCCCAATGCCACCGCGACCTGTTCACTGATCCGCACGGACTTTGCCGATCTCGCGATCACGGCGCCGCCCTCACTGATCAGACTGGTGTCGTAGTCAGCCCACGACGATCGGGGCAGGCCGTACAGCCGCCTGCGCTCCAGGAACGATGTGGCAGCAACCGGATTGGGATCCAGGAAGATATGGCGGTGGTCGAACGCCGCGACGAGCCGGATGTGCTTGGAGAGCAGCATGCCGTTTCCGAACACGTCACCACTCATGTCACCGATGCCCACCACAGTGAAGTCGGTCGTCTGGATGTTGACCCCGGTCTCGCGGAAGTGCCGCTTGACCGACTCCCACGCTCCACGGGCTGTGATGCCCATGACCTTGTGGTCGTAGCCGACCGAGCCCCCCGAGGCGAAAGCGTCGTCGAGCCAGAACCCGTAGGACTGCGCGACCCCGTTGGCGATGTCCGAGAAGCTTGCGGTGCCCTT
>JBDTTS010000314.1:0-3292 GCA_039930525.1 Actinomycetes bacterium
AGGATTTGGTCGCGCTGGTCACGCGGTTGGTGCCTGGCTCTTCGTCACTAGCGGTCGCGACCGCGACTCTCGCAGCCGCCGCCGCATTCCGTCCGCTGCTTCGCCGCGTCCGGGCAGCGGTCGACAGGCGATTCAACCGTGAGCGGTACGACGCCGTCCAAACCGTCGAGCAGTTCGCTTCTGATCTGCGCCAAGCCGTCGATCCGGATATCGTGATTGATGAACTGCACTCCGTTGTCGTTCATTCTCTCGAACCGAGTGTCGTCAAGATCTGGACCGCGTGACCCCGGGGTCCCACCGGCGAGTGCGGTTCAGGGCCGCTGACCCTCGATCCTGGAAACAGGCTTGCCAGGTGGTTTGACTTGTTCCCCGATGGGGTATGCCGCAGGTAATCAAGGAGGTTCGATGACAACCCGTGCCAGCGATCTGCATGCGACCGCACAGCAGGCAGCCAACAGCCCGTGGATGGAACGACTCGCCCGAATCGGGTTCGTAGCCCGCGGGGTGGTCTACATTCTCATCGGCTTCTTGGCGCTGAAGATCGCCACCGGCTCGGGCAATCCTGAGGCCGACCAGCAGGGCGCCTTCTCCTATCTGGGCAGGCAGAGCTTTGGCCAGGTGCTGCTTTGGGCGCTGGTCATCGGCTTGGCTGGCTACGGACTGTGGCGGCTGTTCCAGGGGATCACCGGTCAGGTGGACGGGCCTGACCGAGACAAGCAGGGCACCTACCGCGTCGTCAACGTCGTCAAGGGCGTCCTCTACCTCGCCTTCGCGTTTTCGGCTGCCACTATCGCCGTGCACAGCAGTTCGGGCGACTCGACCCAGCTCTCCCAGAGTGTGATGAAGCAGCCGTGGGGCCCGTTCCTGATCGGGACTATCGGTGCGGTCATCGTCGTGGCCGGATTGGCGATGGTGGTCCAGGGCTGGACCCGCGACTTCGCCAAGTACCTCGACTCGAGCAAGGCGACGGGACGGACCCGTGACCTGCTGGTGACGTTCGGCCGTGTCGGCTACATCGCCCGAGGCGTGGTGTTCGCGCTCGCCGGCGGGTTCGTGGTCTTTGGTGCCGTGCAGTCGTCACCAAAGAAGACCGATGGCCTGGACGTCGCGCTGTCATCGTTGGCGGACGCTCCACTGGGGGCAGCAATGCTCATCACTGTGGCGCTCGGGCTGATTGTTTTCGGGGTGTACTCGTTGGCTGAGTCCCGGTACCGCCAGGTCTGATGCCAAGGCTATCCAGCGTGCCGACGACTAGGCGTCACGTCCGGGCAGCGCTGGTGGCGCGCAACTCAACCAACCGAGCCTCACTCGTTGTAGCGGAAACGGCGTCGCCGACTGCACGCGCGAGGGCGGCCTGCTTCAGCCATCCATACGGGCTGCACGGGTTTGCCGCGAGACGCTCTGACAGAAGTGTTCGAGCGATATCGTGACGGTCAGATCGCAGCGCCGCCTCGAGGATCGTTCGTTGAACAGCGTCGCGCTGCGCGTGGCTGCCGCCGAACGACGGAAGCGAATACCGGATCGGCTGTAGAAGATCCAAAGTTGTCACGTAGTCCCCTTTGCCGAATGCGATTAACGCGCGATCTACCGGCAGGCCGATCTCCTTGGTTATGACGATGTTGGTGACTGATGGGTCAGTGGACTTTGCTACGTATCTCTCACGAGACTCGACAAGGCGTTCGGCCTCAGCCACCCTGCCAGCCCCGACAAACGACATGACGGCGTGCATGTCATTGAACGCATACAGCGGTTCTTTCATGGTCTGCGTCCACGAGTCCGCCAGTACTGTCCATCTGGCGGTTTGATCCTGACCCTCGAGGTACATCCGCCAAAGCAACGCGGCGGCATCGAGCATCTCCATCGCCAGGCCCGCTGACTCTGCGTTGTTCAGGACCGCGTCGTAGATGCTCAGCGGACGTTCGAAGTCACCGGAGTCCATCAGATACAGGCAATAGTGCCATGCGTTGTGGACGTTGAGATAGTTCCCCTGCTGCCAGTCAGATGCGTGTTCGTCCAAGTAGCTCAGGCCTTCTGAGATCCGCCCTTGCATCTCCAACGTGTGAGCCACCGCGTGAATACCCCAAACGTCGGAGGGGTCGCGCTCCACCGACTCGAGGCCCGCGTCTTCAGCGCGGCTGTACATGCCGCATTCCTCAAGCCCGAACGAGTACATACCCAGCATCTGTGCGTAGTGCGGATCGTCGGCTGTCCATGCGCTCAACGCACCGCCCACTCGATCACGAAGAGTGCTCGCGTCGCCGGTGAAGAAGTCGATCTGGTGGCCGACGGCAAGAGCCAACGCGTCGCGGGGATGCTCCACCGAAAGGTTGCGCAACATTGCACCGCCGGCATGCAGGTCACCGTGAACCAATGAGTGTGCGGCTGCCAGATGCATGCGCTCGCGCGGCAAGATTGAATCAACATCGATTGATGACTCGACGGCCGTCAAGTCTGAGCGAGCGGTAGCTGTGTCCGCGGGCTCCGTGCCCAAGATACCGAGGTAGACCGCAGCTACCTGCCCCATCACACATCTGGGATCCTGCGTGATCAGAGTCTCGAGGGAAGGGGATACCTCGGGACGAAAGTGCAGGAGATGGTCAAGAGCCTGGTCGTAAAGAGTTACCGAATCGAGGTTCGCAACCGTGACCGCGTTTCCGTGCGTGTCAGTCGCCATGGGTCCTCCCAACCACCGGGAGTATCGTGACGGCCTTTAGCCGTTGTCAATAGGGGTGCCACGGACCCGCCGTTGGAATGCGGCTCTGAATGGTGCTGGATCGCAGTAGGCGGTCTGTTCTCGTCCAGTACGCCTAAACCTGCCCCAGATTGGAGCCCAAGCACGCCGCCTTCCTATCGGCATCACCCGCGCACACGCCATCGTCAGCGCCTTCTGGCGCCGATACAGTGCCGAGATGACTGCACAGCCGATAACCACCACCCCGACTCCGGTGACCTGGCCATCGCACGATCCAGCCACGTACCGAGTGGTCCCAGAAGGCGCCGCACCACTGGATGCAGCACGCGTGGCGTCCCTGCTCGCGAATGAGTGGGAGCGCTTCCGAGGGCAGACGCCCCGCTCCGGTGAGCACCACGCTCGCGCGCTCGGCTCACTACCGCTCGGCGTCCCGTCGTCCTTTCAACACTGGGACCCCTACCCCATCGCGGTAACCAGCGCCAAGGGTGCCTGGCTCACCGACGTCGACGGCCGCCAGGTACTCGACCTCTCGATGGGCTTCGGAGCCATGCTGGTGGGCCACCTCAACCCCACGGTCGTGGCTGCCGTGGCGAAGGCGCT
>JBDTTS010000315.1:0-3279 GCA_039930525.1 Actinomycetes bacterium
GCACCGGCTCTCGGCCATCGGGGCCGACCAGAGCGCTGCCCAGCTGTGGTTCGACCTGGCCGACCTGCTCCAGGGCGTCGGGCTCACCGAGGACGCGCTGGACGCCTACCGGCGCGCAGCGGTGTCCACCGGGCTGCGGGCGCGCGCGACGACGTCCACGCTCGCCCGCAGCTGACTGCGGCGAGGTCTGGTGCTGCTGGTCAGCAGCACCACACAGTGCGCTGCTGCGCCGGCTTGGCGGCGTCGGCCGGGGCAGCGAAGCCCGAAAGGCTGATCAGCGTGACGGCGACGGTGGCGATGATGAGGCGGGGGGCCTTGGTGCTCATGGTGTCTCCAGGGTGTGCGGTGGTGCCGGATGTGCCGAACGGGTCAGGTCGATGCGCGCAGCGTCAGGGTGGTGCTCAGCAGCACCACACCGTGCGCGCCTGCGGAGCCGAGGGGGCAGCCTCGGCGGGCGAGGCCAGTCCGGCGAGGCTCACGAGGGCGATGGCGGCGATGATGAGGCGGGGGGCCTTGGTGCGCATGGTGTCTCCAGGGGTAGGTGTTGAGGGGGGTTGTGCAGGCGTCTCGAGCAGACTGCTCAAGAATTATTGCCAAAACTAGTGCTGAGTGTGTTCTGGTTTGGCAAACTTGGGCAAGTCCCCCTGGTAAATGCTTTTGAGCAGCCGTCGGACACCGCCTCGCGAGATACCCCCTTCGCGAGACACGCACCGGTCCCCACCCGGTACGCGCCCGGACCCTCCGCACCTCGTGCGGGGGGTCCTCGCCGTAGGGGAGACCTCAGCGGGGCAGGATCACCCGCACTGTGGTGCCCTCGCCGGGAGCGCTCTCGACCGTCACCTTGCCGCTGTGCGCCTCGACGATCGTCTGGACGATGTGGAGACCCAGGCCGGTGCCCGGCACGTGGCTACGGCGTGCGTTCCCGCCCCGGAAGAAGCGGACGAAAGAGTGTTCCAGGTCTGCTGCATCGATCCCCTCGCCGTTGTCCGAGACGGTCAGACGAAGGTGGGTCGGCGTCTGCGCCAGTGCCACGAGAACCCGCCCACCCGACGGCGTGTAGGTGATGGCGTTGGCGATCAGGTTGTCCACGACCTGGCGCAGCCGCATCCCGTCGGCCATCGCCATCGTCGAGTCCGGCACGTCTGGTCGCACAGCTACCCCGGCTCCCTCCGCGACAACCCGGGCGGCGTCGATCGCCTCGTTCACCACGAGCGAGACATCGACGTCGTAGGGGTCGATCAGGGGCGCCCCGGAGGTGGCGCGTGCGGCATAGAGCAGGTCAGCGACCAGGCGAGAGAGCCGCAGCGCATTGCGGCGGACCGCGACGATCTGCTGATGGACATCGGGCGGCACGTCCTTGGCCTCCTCGAGCAGCTCGAGGTAAGCCAGCGCCGAGGTCAGCGGCGTCCGGAGCTCGTGGGAGACCGTGGCGACGAAGTCGTCCTTCACCTTGCTCGCCCGCATCAGGTCGGTGACATCCTGGTAGGCCAGAACGCTGCCGGTGCGCACGCCGAGGCGATCTCGTACGTTGCGTGCCGAGACCGACAACGCCCGTCGGGTCATCGGCTGCTCCCCGATCCAGATCAGCAGGTCCTCGAACTCCTCGCCCGACGCGGCCCGCGCCGAGGGCATCTCCTCACGGGCCAGCAGTCGGGTCTGTGCGGCGTTGAAGTTGAAACCGGGCTGGCCCGCCCATCCCGCATGCCCGTCAGGGTAGGCATGGTTCAGGTGCTCCTTCTGTCGGCTGTTGAGGGCCTGGTAGCCACCCTCTGCGTCGAGCAGGAGCAGGCCCACCGCGGCGGCGGCGAACACCGCCTCGGCCCTGCGGCGTTCGAGGTCGATCTCTTCCTCCGCCGACTCGATCCGGGCTTCGAAGGCGTGCCGCTCGGACAGGTCGACGATCTGGGAGATGAAGAGCATCGGTGCGCCGTTGTCGTCGCGCAACAGGGCCACCGACAGGTCCCCCACGAAGTAGGTGCCGTCGTGTCGCCGGTAGCGCTTGCTCATCCGGTAGGAGCTGATCCGACCCTCGAGGAGTTCTCTGGCCAGCCCCAGATTTTTGGCCTTGTCGTCGGGGTGGGTGATGTCCATGACGTGCATGGCGATCAACTCGTCGGGTGGGTAACCCAACATGTCGATCAAGGCCTTGTTGGCGCTCAGCAGCCCACCATCCAGGGAGGCCAGAACCATTCCGACGGGAGAATGCTCCATGGTGAGGCGCCACAGATCACTGATGTCGGGCAACATGCTCGATGACGTCACTGGGCACCCCCCTCGCCGTCTGCGACGCTCGGCCCCCAAGCAGCAACCGTCGCAAGAACCTTCATTGTTGCCGAGCAACACCGACTTGGCTACGCCCACACGTGTCAGGCCCTGATCAGTACCTCTACCTCGGACACCGACCCGAGTGCCGCGACCACGCGCGTGTCCACCGGCTCGGCCCGCGGGGCGAGGGTGCGCAGGGTCCACTCGCCGTCACCGGCGAAGAACCGGAAGTGACCGGTGGCGGACGTGGGGACCTCGGCGGTGAACTCACCGGTGCGGTCGAGCAGGCGCACGTAGGCGTTGGGGACGGGCTCTCCCCCGTCGGCACCGCCGCGGAGCACCTGGCCCTGGATCACGGCCTCCTTGGCCACGTTGACGCCGTCGAGCGACAGGCCGCCCTCGGTCGCGCCGCACATCAGGCGTCCACCTGTCCCGGCTCGTCACCGAGGGCCACCGGTACGCCGACCAGCGAGCCGTACTCGGTCCATGAACCGTCGTAGTTCTTGACGTTCTTCTTGCCCAGGAGCTCCTGCAGCACGAACCAGGTCAGCGACGAGCGCTCACCGATACGGCACAGGGCGATGGTGTCCTTCGACTCGTCGAAGCCCACCTCGTCGTAGAGCGCCTTGAGGTCGGCCTCCGACTTGAAGGTGCCGTCGTCGTTGGCGTTCTTACTCCACGGCACATTGACCGAGGTCGGGACGTGGCCGGCGCGCTGCGCCTGCTCCTGCGGCAGGTGGGCAGGGGCGAGCAACCGACCGGCATACTCGTCCGGACTGCGTACGTCGACGAGGTTCTGGGTGCCGATGGCGGCGACGACCTCGTCGCGGAAGGCACGGATCGAGGTGTCCTGCTCGGTCGCCGTGTAGGACGTCTTCTCCCGCGTGGGCAGCTCGTCGGTCAGCTCGCGGGAGTCGAGCTCCCACTTCTTGCGCCCGCCGTCGAGCAGCTTGACGGACCGGTGGCCGTAGAGCGTGAAGTACCAGTAGGCGTAGGCGGCGAACCAGTTGTTGT
>JBDTTS010000316.1:0-3259 GCA_039930525.1 Actinomycetes bacterium
GCCCGGGGTGAGACCAAGCTGGACCTGGCCCGCTACTACCTGAGCGTCGGGGATGGCATCGTCCGCGCGCTGCGTGAGCGACCCTGCATGATGCATCGCTTCCCCAAGGGCGTCAGCGGCGAGAAGGTCCATCAGAAGCGGCTCCCGAGCGGCGCCCCGCCCTGGCTCGAGACGGTCCGGGTGAGTTTCCCGCGATACAACCGGCATGCCGATGAGCTGTGCGTCACCGAGCTGGCCAGTGTCATCTGGGCCGTACAGATGTCCACGGTTGAGTTCCACCCATGGAACTCCCGGCGCTCGGACACTGAACGGCCGGACGAGTGGCGAATCGACCTGGATCCCATGCCGGAATGCGCTTTTGACACGGTACGCCGCGTTGCCGAGGTCGCTCATGAGGTGCTCGATGAGCTGGGTGCCGTGGGTTGGCCGAAGACCTCAGGTGGGTCGGGTCTGCATATCTACGTTCGGATCGAACCGCGGTGGGGCTTCGCCGATGTACGCCGGGCAGCGCTCGCTTTCGCACGCGAGGTGGAACGGCGTGCGCCGCAGGATGTGACCACTACATGGTGGCGAAAGGATCGCGACCGCGCTTCGGTGTTCGTCGACTACAACCAGAACGCCCGGGACCACACAATCGCTGGCGCTTACTCGGTGCGGGGTGTGCCAGAGGCCACCGTGTCGACCCCGATCACCTGGGACGAGGTCAAGACGGTTGTGCCGCAGGAGTGCACCATCGCGACCGTGCCTCGTCGGTATGCCGAACTGGGTGACCTGCATGCCGGAATCGATGACGCAGCGTTCTCGCTGGACACCCTGCTGGGCTGGGCCGATCGCGACGAGCGCGATGAGGGCGACCCGCGTGCTAGCGGCGACTCGCCTGGCCGTCACACATCCTGACCGTTACGTCGAGAGCATTCCCAGGCGTCCGCATAAGCCTTCGCTATCAACCGATCTTGTCTGTGCCGTTCTTCTCCAGCAGGTTCAGCTGGTCCTCGAAGTAGGACTTCAGGTGGGCTCGGAACTCACGATTGTGGGTTCGCAGCTCTTCCAGCTCCTCCTGTAGCACACCACGCTCGCCGTCGAGCTTCTGGAACACCTCGGTCCTCTTCTGCCGGGCAGCGGCGACCATTCCGGTGGAACGTTCGCGCGCCTCGGAGATGATGCGTTCGTGCTCGGCGGTGGCCTTGGCGATCAGCGCGTCGGCCTCGACAACCAGCGCGTCGTGCTTGGCCTCGCCGACGGACACGTACTCATCGTGCAGCTTCTGGGCGAGCGCCAACACGCCAACCGCCGGGTCCAGGCCTTCTGTGGCAGCACCGTCGACCTCGACCTCGCCTCGCCCGTCTTCGCCCACGGCGAACGCGGACCTGGCGATCCCCTTGGCTGCCTCCGTGGCTGCCCGTGCACGCTCGGTCGCCTCCGCCTCGGCCTGCTCAGCATCCGCGTTCGCCTGGGCAATGCGAGCGGCGGCGGCCTCCTCTGCCTTCTCGGCCGAGGCGCTCGCGGCCGCGATCTTGTCCTGGGCATCAGGTGGGATGAGCTCGCGGAGAGTGTCGTTTTCAGCGGTCAGGCGACGCAGTTCGACGATGACCTGGTCGAGCAAGTTGTCGACCTCGCCCTCTTCGTAGCCACGGCGAAGCTTGGTCGCTGCCAGTCCGACATTCATGAGGTCGTTGTTCATCATGTCTCTCAACCCATTCACGAGGACGGTCTTTGCTGGGCCGCCGATAATCATCAAGTTACGGGCTGGGTAAACAACTTTTAAGTACTTGGTCAATATTCTTCGCGTAGAGGGCAAATCCTGCCCGTTCACCCGTGGCGTCTTGCCCAAACGGACGATGCCCTTTTTCGCCGCCACAGTCCCGGCGTCGAGGTGGGCTTCCTTTGCCCCCAGAGACGACTCAGATTCTGCAAGTGGGCCACCGCTTGCCCGACCACCGCGTACTGTCGATAGTGCCGACAAAAAGCGTCGGCCGACGCCGATCCGCGATCGACAGAGACCGAGTCACCGCATGAGCTCAGTTAGCGCGACGGATTCATCGTTCGGCGGTGACCCCCTGACGGCCTTGTTCCAAGAGGTCGACAGCGCGCGAGCCGCGATGATCTTGGCGCGTCGTGCGCCGCTCGGTACGTCGAGCGTGGTCGACGTGGCGCGGGCCCGGCTGCTGCGCGCGCTCGAAGCTTTCACTGCCGAGCTCGAGGCTCGCAATCTCCCCGTGCCCTATGCCATTCGCGACGACCTTCGCATTCAGCGTCGGACCCTTGGCAAAGTTGCTGGCTCCAAGGGCTAGGGGCTAGGTGGTCCGAAGGCCGCTGATACTGCTTCGATAGAGGCATGGTTCAGGCAGTTGACGGGTCACCGGGGTCAGCTCCCGGGCGTCCATTGCTGAAACCGTGGCACTTCGTCCTCTTCTTCGGGTTGGTCAGCCTCCTCGCGGACATGGTCTACGAGGGCGCGCGCAGCATCATCGGGCCCTACCTTGCGAAGCTGGGCGCGTCGGCGACCCTGGTTGGGATCGTTGCCGGCGCGGGGGAGTTCATCGGCTACAGCCTGCGAGTGTTCTCCGGATACCTCGTCCAGCGGCGCAGGCACTATTGGAACTGGACCATCACCGGCTACGCGCTGACAGTGCTCAGCGTTCCCCTGATCGGCGCGACCAACATGATCGCCCCAGTACTGGTCCTCTATGGCACGGAGCGGCTGGGCAAGGCGGTGCGCTCACCCGCCAAAGACACGCTGTTGTCCTATGCATCCACGCAGACCGGCCGGGGGACGGCATTCGGGGTTCATCAGGCGATGGACCAGGCAGGCGCCATGGCGGGGCCGCTGCTGCTGGCTCTCGTGCTGTCGCAGCAACATGAGAACTACCGCCTGGCCTTCGGTGTCCTCATCGTCCCCGGTGTCCTCGTGCTGGCACTGCTGTTCTGGCTGCGGCATCGCGTACCGGACCCACTGGTCTACGAGGTTGACGTATCCGCGCCTCCGGCTCCGAAGGAGGCCTTGCCTGGCGGCGGTGACGGGAACACCCGGGTTCGCCTGCCGTTGCTGCTCTGGCAGTACATCGGCACAATCGGCCTGCTGTCATTAGGGATCGCCTCGTTTCCATTGTTGGCCTTCCATGCCCAGACACAGCACCTGCTGACCGCCGCACAGGTGCCGTTGTTGTTCGCCCTGGCGATGTTTGTCGACGGCCTGAGCGGGCTGCTGATGGGACGGTTCTACGACCGGCTTGGCCCCCGGGTCCTGCTTGTCGTGCCC
>JBDTTS010000317.1:0-3258 GCA_039930525.1 Actinomycetes bacterium
TCGCCACGATGTTTCGCAAGGTGACGACCGAGGAGTACCCCGAAGAGCGCAAGCCGATGATGCCGCGCTTTCACGGACGGCACGTGCTCAACCGGTACTCCGATGGTCTGGAACGATGCATTGGTTGTGAGCTCTGTGCGTGGGCCTGTCCCGCTGATGCCATCTACGTCGAGGGCGCCGGGAACACCGACGAAGAGCGCTTTTCGCCCGGCGAACGCTACGGCCGCGTTTATCAAATCAACTACCTCCGCTGCATCTTCTGCGGCATGTGTCTGGAGGCCTGCCCAACCCGAGCTCTGACCATGAGCCACGAGTACGAACTGGCTGACAACAATCGCGCGGACCTGATCTTCGAGAAGCAAGACCTGCTCGCCCCGCTGAGCACCGGAATGGTTCCCCCACCGCACGACATGGCTTCCGGCACCACTGAGCAGAACTACTACGCCGGCGAGTTCGACCAGCCGGGCACCTCCGATCCCACAGAGCGTGGTGGTGAAAGGCCATGATCGAGCTCCTGTCCACCGCACCACCGACGTCAACCGGTGAGGCTGTGGCTTTCTGGGTGCTGGCACCGATCGCAGTGATCGCCGCTGTCATGATTCTGCTTAGCCGCAAAGCGGTCCACAGCGCGCTCTGGATGGCCACCACGATGATCGTCCTTGCGGTCCTGTTCATCATGCAGGGTGGAATCTTCTTGGGCGTCGTGCAGGTTGTGGTCTACACCGGCGCTGTGATGATGCTCTTCCTCTTCGTCCTGATGCTCGTTGGCGTGGATGCTTCTGATTCGTTCGTCGAGACGCTTCGGGCACAACGGGTGGCCGGAATCCTGCTGGCGCTCGGCTTGGGTGGCATGCTGGTGGCGGCGATCAGCCGCGCGGCATTTCCGGCGGCTCCCGGTATCGGCGCTGCGAATGACGCGGCGGGCGGGCACGTCGAGGCGATCGCCCAGGCGATCTTCACTCGGTATGTATTCACCTTTGAGGTTGTGAGCATCGTGCTCATCACCGCTGCTGTCGGAGCCATGGCACTGACCCACAAGGAGCTGCTTGCCCCCCGCAAGCTGCACGGAGAACTCTCGATCGAGCGCGTCCGTGGCCAGCACCCGACGCCGTACCCGAGTCCAGGGGTGTACGCACAGCACAACGGCGTCGACACGCCGGCACTGCTGCCAGACGGGTCTGCGTCAGAGGCCTCAGTGCCGGACGAGCTGCGTCGGCAGGGGACAGTTCGGTACACCGAGCTTGAGGCAGCGCGTGAGCAGGAGTCGGACGGAGGTCCGCCGCGATGAACCCCGAGAACTATCTGTACCTCGCGACGATCCTGTTTGCGATCGGCTCAGTCGGCGTGCTCGTGCGCAGGAACGCGATCGTGGTTTTCATGTGCGTCGAGCTGATGCTCAACGCCTCCAACCTCGCATTCGTGTCGTTCGCCAGGCTCAACGGCAACATCGACGGCCAGGTTATTGCGTTCTTCGTGATGGTGGTCGCTGCTGCCGAAGTGGTGATCGGTCTAGCCATCATCGTCACCATCTTCCGTACCCGCCGATCGGCATCTGTCGACGATCCCAACCTGTTGAAGCTCTGATCGCCATGACATCACTGCGTGATCAGAGTGGGCCTGTGCCCCGGACCCCGGAGAGTGCCCGATGACCGCCGCAGCAGCCGTTCGCTGGAGCGAGGGCGGAACCCAGATGATCGCTCCAGCCACGGGCGTGTTCAGCCTCACCTGGCTGTTGATCGCCTTGCCGTTGTTCGGTGCCGCGCTGTTGCTGCTTGGGGGACGCCGCACGAACCCGTTCGGCCCGGCTCTTGGGACGCTGCTGGTCGGCGCGTCGTTCGTCCTGGGGTTAGTGCTCTTCGTGCAGATGCTCGGCCAGTCGGCGGAAGAACGCGCCTTCGATCAGAGCCTCTTCACCTGGGCGCCAATCGGTGACTTCAGCGTCGATATCGGCTTCCAGCTCGATCCCTTGTCCATGGCGTTCGTGCTGCTGATCACATTCGTGGGCGGCCTCGTACACGTCTACTCGCTTGGATACATGGCCGATGACCCCGACAAGCGTCGGTTCTTTGCCTACCTGAACCTCTTCGTCGCCTCCATGCTTTTACTCGTCCTCGCGAGCAGCTACGTACTCGTGTACGTGGGCTGGGAGGGCGTCGGTCTGGCCTCCTATCTGCTCATCGGATTCTGGAACGCCAAGCCCGAGTACGCGACAGCTGCCAAGAAGGCGTTCGTCATGAACCGCGTCGGAGACATCGGGATGTCATTGGCGATCATGCTGATGGTCACGACCTTCGGAACGACGGCGTTCTCCGGCGTGTTCGCCGGCGCCAGCGAGGCCGGTTCGGGCGTGCTCCTCGCGCTCGGCCTCCTCCTCCTCCTTGCCGCAACCGGCAAGAGCGCGCAGATGCCGCTCCAGGCCTGGCTTGGTGACGCGATGGCCGGCCCGACACCGGTGTCGGCGCTGATCCACGCGGCCACCATGGTCACCGCAGGTGTCTACCTGATCGTGCGGTCGAATCCGATTTTCGACCTCTCTGATGGGGCACGCCTTGCCGTTGTTCTGGTCGGTGTTCTGACACTGCTGTTCGGGGCGTTCGTGGGTACCGCCAAGGACGACATCAAGAAGGCCCTGGCGGCCTCGACGATGAGCCAGATCGGATACATGGTGTTGGCAGCGGGCCTGGGGCCGGCCGGGTATGCCTTCGCGATCCTGCACCTGATGACGCACGGCTTCTTCAAAGCTGGGCTCTTCCTCGGGGCCGGGTCGGTCATGCACGGCATGGACGACGAGGTAAACATGCGGCGGTACGGTGCGCTGCGCAAGGCAATGCCGATCACCTTCATCACCTTCGGCGCCGGTTACCTCGCCATTATCGGCATCCCACCGTTCGCTGGCTTCTTCTCCAAGGACAAGATCATCGAGGCGGCACTCGCCGACAACATCTGGGTCGGTCTTGCGGCGATCCTCGGTGCAGGGATCACCGCCTTCTACATGAGTCGTGTGATGTTCATGACTTTCTTCGGCGAGAAGCGTTGGGCCAAGGACGTCCACCCGCATGAGTCGCCTGGGTCAATGACCATTCCGATGGTGCTGCTCGCCATCGGCTCGCTCGTGCTGGGCGCGATACTCGTGATCGGTGGGCGCTTCGTCAGCTGGCTCGAGCCGGTCGTCGGATCCGCTGAGGAGCACGAGTTCGCCATCCCGGTTCTTGCCATAACGGCCATCATCGTGACGGTGTCCCTCATGGGCGTCGGTAT
>JBDTTS010000318.1:0-3252 GCA_039930525.1 Actinomycetes bacterium
CCGAGGAGTCTCGGATGCGGGGTCGACGAGCACCTCACTGCCGTGCACCACGCAGACCCGGCTTCGTTGGTCATGCCACGCCTCGCGCAACCAGGAGTCGTCGCGCCGATGCTCAACCGCACGGTCATGGGCAGGGGCGACGAAAGCAGGTGCAGGCAGAGGGCGCGTCACAACGGGTGAGCCTATTGCGTGGAGCGTCGCCACCACTCGGTCAAGGCCGCGCGATCTGGTAGGTCGTTAGGCCGTTCGACGCGTCCGGTGGCGACGTAGTAGAACGTCGCCACCACCTGGTCGATCGGGATGTCGTGCAGCTCGGCCCAAGCAATCCGATAGAGCGCGAGCTGGAGGGGGTCGGCCGGGTGGCTACCGGTCTTCCAGTCGACGACTTCGTACCGCGCATGGTCATACGAGACTCGGCCATCGAGGGTGCTTGCGTAGTCGCCAGACGCTACGGCGTAGACCGCATCGATCCGCCCGGCCACCAAGTGATCCTCTAGCACGAGTTGAAAGGGGGCCTCGATGGCGACCGGTTGACGCTCGGCATAGGGACCGGAGAGAAACGCACGTTGCAAACCGGCGAGGTCGGCATCGGCTTCAGCTTCGCCAGCAGGCACGAGCGATTCGATGTCAAGGAGCGGTACCTGACCGAAGCGCGCCTCGACCCACTGATGGAACCGCGTGCCACGATGCGCAGCAGTGGCCGGAGGTCGTGGGAGAGGGCGCCGCAAGTGCTCGGCGGCCCGCAGGGGATCACGAAGGAACTCGACAGCCGATGAGGCAGACAACGCCGCAGGTATCGGTGGCGGAGAGTCGTCTTGACGTTGCGCCTCAGCGATCAGAGCCGCGATATCGGCATCCCAAGCGGCAGTTTGGTCGCGTTGCGCGTCGGTGAGGTCTTCAACCGGTTGGCCGTCTGATGGATCACCGGCGCTCAAAGGTAGCCGGCTCATGGCCTTCAGGACGGCTGAAGCAGCTGTCTCGCGCGCCTGCGAAACGTCGGGGTTGGGCGCAGGTGGCCAGGGAGCAGAATGTTGTTGAGCGAGCTGGGGGTTCTGCACGTCAGTGGGCTCGGACTGCCAATGCACGATCGTTCCACCACCGGCCTCGCACAGTTCGGCGAGAGCCTGAAGGTACGGACTGAGTGGCCGAGGCGTCGTCTGCGTAGGTCCCCAACGGTGCCCAGTGACCTGCAGCTTCTCGGCGGCACGGGTGACGGCAACGTAGGCCAGCCGGCGGTCTTCGCCGCGCTCACGCTCAAGAACCGCCTGCTTGTAGGCCGCGACCCCCTTGTTGCCCGTCCACGTGTCGACCGCTGGAAAGTCGTCTGAGTCACCACGCAGCTGGTAGGGAAGGAGCGCCGGAGAGGTGAGCGGCGTAGAGCGAGACTGGCTGCTGGGGAAGACCCCCTCAACCACCTGCGGCACGTAGACGCTGGGCCACTCAAGCCCCTTGGCCTTGTGGACGGTGAGCAGCGCGACGCCGCCGGCTCCGGCGGAAGGCTCGACGGCGAGGACCGATCGGTAGCGCCGAGCTAACGCCAGATAGGCAAGGAAAGCACCCACCCCAGAACCGCCTCCACTGGCGGTAAATGCCCTGGCTTGTTCGACCAGTGCGTCGAGGTGCTGCGTCGTGTGGCCATGCGCCGCCAGCTCGACGTCGACCCCGATGGTCGCCACCACCCCGACGATGGCGACATCGGGGGGCTGCTGCAGGACGGTTCGAAGCTGGCGCAGCTCTTCGGCGAGTTCGGCAAAGCGCCGGCGCGCCACCGAGGAGTAGTTGCCAGGACCAGGGTCTTCGAGGGCCTCGAGCAGGGAAACCGTTTCGGCGGGATCGATCCCGGTCACGGCTTCGAGGAGCTGTCCTCTTACCGTGTCGTCGCGTACCGCTGGCCGATCGGGTCTCTCGCCATTGGCCAGCTCACGGGCACGGGCCCCGAGATGGGCGAGGTCGATCGGCCCGACTCGCCAACGAGAGCCAGCCAACAACCGCACCAGACTGGGATTGGCCGTCGGATCGTGAAGAACCTCAAGAACGCTGAGTACCTCAACGATCTCGGGCAGCTGGAGCAGGCCGTTTAGCCCCACGACATCGACGGAGATCTGACGCTTCTCGAGCTCGGCGATGAACTGCGGGAACACCTTCGACTCACGGCAGAGAATGGCGATGTCGGACGCGGGTCGACCGTCGCCGATCTCTTGCGCCACGGCGCAGCACACCGCATCGATCTCATCTGCCGCCGTCTCGTACAACCCGACGACGAGCTTGCCGCTCTGGGACCTATGCGGCTGGGACGCCAGCGGCGCAACATCTGGGAATGCCGCTCGAAGCGGTTCGGCCAGAGCATTGGCAGCGGCCAGAACCACACCACCTGAACGATTGTTCTGGCCGAGCGAGAAGATCGGCGCTGCTTCAGGGTCACCGAAATCACGGTCGAAGGTCAAAATATTGCGAACCGAGGCTCCCCGCCACCCGTAGATCGACTGGAACGGATCGCCCACCGCCATCACCGGATGGCCCCTACCGAAGAGCGCCACCAACAAACGCCGTTGCGCCATGGACGTGTCTTGGTACTCATCGAGGAGGACCGTGGCGTAGTGGCCGCGTTCTCCTTGCGATACCTGTTCGATCTGCTCTGCGAGCAAAGCAGCCGAAGCCATCTGATCCCCAAAATCGGTACGTTCCTTCAGCAGCTTCTGGCGACGAAACTCTGCCACCAGAGGGGCAAGCTCGCGACGCGCCTTGGCCACCTGTCGAGCCTGCTTCGGGTCGGCCGTGAGCTTGCCGTCCAACGCCTCGAGGGCGTCAAGCTCGGCGATCAGCGCGGCGTCGGCGGCGATCAACGCGTCGATATCGACGAGGTGTTCGTTCAGTTCACCGTCGAGGGTCAGGAGTCGTTCAGTGAGCGTCGTCAGCCGCACACTCAACGCGGGAAACGGTCCAGGCGCCATGCGGACCACCGACTCAGCCAACTGCACTCGCCCCGCGTCAGTGAGCAGCTGAGCAGACGGCTCGAGTCCGAGCCACAAGCCGTACTCACGCAGCAATGCGGCGGCATAGGAGTGATAGGTGCTGATCGTGGGTTCACCGTCCGCCCAGGCGTCGGGAGAGCTGTCAAGCAGCCGCAAGGCTGACCGAACCCGCGCGCCGAGCTCGCTCGCGGCTTTATTGGTGAATGTGAGCCCTAGGACCGCGCTTGGGTCGACCGCGCCCTGTGTCACCAACCACACAACTCGTGCACTCATCAACGCG
>JBDTTS010000319.1:0-3231 GCA_039930525.1 Actinomycetes bacterium
GGAGCCGACGCGGTGACCAAGCCAGCCAGGGCAGTGATCAAAGTCCTGGCCTCATCAAGATCCTGCTCTGCCGGTGGCCCATCGGGGCTGCTGCCGCCTGGTTGATCAGCGCCTAGTCCAACCTTGACGGCTGCGGCGCTCATCAGGTGCAGGGCAACAGTCGTGACCACTTCGATGGCTGGAACGTCGGCAATGTCGCGCATCGCGTCGGTGGAGGTCGGCGCCGATTTGGAGTCGTGGGCAGTCACCCTGGTACTCTCTCACCTTGACCGATCCGGTTCACCGCCGGATCTGCAAGCGGAGGCTCGCCTCCCACCCGCATCGACCGCTGCGCTCCCGCGTGGAGCGGCATCACAGGTCGTCGGGTTCGGTCAGTGTGGTGGGTGCCTGTTGGGCGCACGCTGCACAGTGTCGCGCAAGAAGTTCGGTTGCGGTTTGACCAACGTGGCACGACCGTTCGGGCCCCCGCTGCGCTGACACGGGGGCTTTTCTCGTGTCCGGGCCAAGCCTCACCCGCCAAGATCGGCTGCACGCCTGAACGCACACGATGTCAACTCGAAGAAGGAGTGCTCATCAGCACCGAAACCCGCATCAACGACCGGATCCGCGTCCCTGAGGTGCGCCTGGTCGGTCCAAACGGCGAACAGGTCGGAATCGTCCGGATCGAGGATGCCCTTCGGCTTGCCCAGGAGTCAGATCTCGACCTGGTCGAGGTGGCCCCGATGGCCCGCCCGCCGGTCGCCAAGCTCATGGACTACGGCAAGTTCAAGTACGAATCTGCGATGAAGGATCGTGAAGCCCGCAAGAACCAGGCCCACACCATCATCAAAGAGATGAAACTGCGTCCGAAGATCGACCAGCACGACTACGAGACCAAGAAGGGCCATGTCGTCCGCTTTCTCAAGGCAGGCGACAAGGTCAAGATCACGATCATGTTCCGCGGACGCGAGCAGAGCCGCCCCGAACTCGGCTTTCGACTGTTGCAGAAGCTCGCCGAGGACGTTGCAGAGCTCGGCTTCGTCGAGTCTTCACCCAAACAGGACGGCCGCAACATGGTGATGGTCCTCGGGCCCACTCGTCGCAAGGCCGACGTCATGGCCGAGCAGCGCGCCGAGCGTGAGACCCGCAAGCACGACGTCGAGTCCGAAGCGGTGGCCGCCGAGCCTGCCGCCGACGCTCAGGTCGACGTGACTGACCAGACCTAGCCCATCGGCTCCGGCCGACACGCCAACAGATGATCGTCAAGGCCATCTACGACACACCCAGGAGAAATGAAGACATGCCGAAGATGAAGACGCACAGCGGCACCAAGAAGCGCATCCGGGTCACCGGAAGCGGCAAGTTGATGCGTCAGCGCGCCAACCGTCGCCACCTCTTGGAGTACAAGTCGAGTCGCCGTACCCGCCGCCTCGCCGGCGACGTCGAGGTGTCGAAGGCTGACGCCAAGAAGGTCAAGAAGCTGCTCGGTCGCTGAGCCGATCACCCCAAGACGTCCCACCGACCCTTTAGAACAGCAGGAGATCTCATGGCACGCGTCAAGCGCGCAGTTAACGCCCAAAAGAAGCGTCGCACCACGCTCGCACGCGCCGAGGGCTACCGCGGACAGCGGTCGCGCCTTTACCGCAAGGCGAAAGAACAGGTCACTCACTCACTGGGCTACTCCTACCGCGATCGGAAGGCACGCAAGGGTGACTTCCGGCGGCTCTGGATCCAGCGCATTAATGCAGCCTCGCGTGAGCACGGCCTCACATACAACCGCTTCGTTCAGGGGTTGAAGGCCGCAGGCCTGGAGGTCGACCGACGCATGCTCGCCGACCTCGCGGTCAACGACCCCACCGCGTTCGCCTCGTTGGTCGAGACGGCCAAGGCGGCGCTTCCGGCCGACCGCAACGCGCCGGCCGCCTGAGCAGTTTCACCGACCCCGACTCGCGACAGACACCGACGTGGCGAGCCCCGAGCTCACCGATCCGCGCTCCGCGCGGGTTCGGCGGCTTCGGCGGCTCGCCCGTCGTGCGTCTCGGGCCGAAGAACGACAGTTTCTCGCCGAGGGCGCCCAGGTCGTTCGCGAGGCGTTGCGTGCCCACAGTGAGGGCAGCGCTCACGTCATCCAGTTGATCGTTTCGACTGATGCTTCTCTCCGCCAGAGCGACCTGATCGATGCTGCCCAGGCAGCGAATGTCTCCATCTCGTGGGCGTCAGACCGGGTGCTGGCTGCACTGACAGAGACGGTGACGCCGCAAGGACTCGTGGCCGTCGTCGAGTATCTCGACGTGGGCCTCGCCGAGATGATCGCGCAGGAACCGCGACTCGTTGCTGTGTTGGCCGACGTCCGCGATCCGGGCAATGCAGGGTCCGTGATCAGGGCCGCAGACGCGGCCGGCGCCGACGCGGTGATCTTCGCCGGTGACTCAGTCGACCCGTACAACGGCAAGGCGGTGCGTGCCTCCGTTGGGGGGATCTTCCACCTGTCCGTCGTCACGGGCGTCTCTGTCCCCGAGACTCTCATCGCCCTCCGGAACGGCCAACTCACAGTGTTGGCCGCCGACGGATCCGGTGACGTCGACCTCGACACGGCGCAGCTGGACTCCTCCTCGGCAGCATGGGTCTTCGGCAACGAGGCCTGGGGTGTCCCGGACGCCGTGCTGGCGGTGGCCGACGCCGCAGTGCGCATCCCGATCTATGGCAAGGCTGAGAGCCTCAACCTAGCCACGGCTGCCACGCTCTGTCTCTACGCGAGTGCGCGCGCACAGCGGTCCGGCGGCACCGGCCCCGTCGGTGCCAGCTGACCCTGTCCCTCTGACACTTCAGTAGTCGCTGAGCAGCCCGACCTTTGAGAAGCGCATCGCTCGTCGTAGCCATTGGACGTCGCCTCCCCGAAGTTGGCTGAGGTCGTCGGGGAGAACAGTCGGGATGAGCCGATGGTGGCTGTGAGCTTGGTGGAGTGCCCCCACCACGAGGGCTAAGCGACCGATGTCAGTGCGAGCCGAGCTTGGGAGATGGCCCACCCACGAATCGAGGTAGCGTCGCAGCATCGCTCGTCGGACGCGACGGTCGCGGCACTGCATGATGTAGGTGGTCAGGTCGAGGAACGGATGGGCGAAGGCGGCGTCCGTCCAGTCGAAGATCCGAACGCCGTGTTCTCCGGAAACCACGTTCCACGGGTTGAAGTCGCCATGCAGCAATGCGGGCTCGGGGCCGAGATCGGCCAGGTTGAGACAGGACTCGGCCATG
>JBDTTS010000320.1:0-3223 GCA_039930525.1 Actinomycetes bacterium
AGAACTCGCGCCAGGCAAGCTCCTTACGAAAGACCTCGTGCCGCTTTGAGTCGCCGAGCTCGGCGAGCAACGATCGCGGATGGATCTCGCCGTATTTGAGGTGAACGGACAGACGCGACGAACCGTCGATGTCAGGGCGGTTCCGATCGTCGGCGTAGGTGTCGAGAGACGTTTCACGGAATTGGTGCCACCGGGCAAGCGCTGCCTCCTCTCCGGCTTCGGGGAGCTGGGGTGGGTCAGCCGGGTCATCAACAGCTGGGATTGCCTCACTTTGGACGCCGTTCGCCCAGGGAATCGACAACGGTGCAAGGGCCGGTGCTCGCCAACCGTGCGAAGCCCAGGCGCGATAGAAGGGTGAGTACACGCGGTAGGGCGTCCCGTCGCCCTTGCGGACGCGTCCAGGCGAGACGGCATAGGGCGACCCGGTCCTGGTCAGGTCAACGCCGACTCCGGCGAGCACACGTTCGACCGTCTGGTCGCGGGTGGCGCCGTATGGGCCGAAGTCACTCGACACGTGGACCGTCGCCGCGTCGACTTCGTGGGCTACCGCGGCAACGACGTCGACTGGGTTGCCGCTACGCACGACGAGTGCGTGGTCCATGGCGTCGTCCAGACGGGCCAAGGACTGCACCAGATATCGGCGGCGGGCCGGGCCCGCGCTCCGCCATAGTCGAGGGTCGATGACGAACAGCGGAACAACCCGGCCGCTCGTACCGGCGACAGCTGCAATGGCGGCGTTGAGAGCTGGGTGGTCGGCCAGACGTAGGTCGCGCCGAAACCACATCACCGATCGAGGATCACCCACCCCAGTGACAGTAGAGGCCCAGGTCGCGGTCGGCACGGCGAGCGAAGCGGAGGCGCAAGGGCGGGCTTGGTCGGGCCCACTCCAGTGCACCGTGAGTCTGCGCCGGTCGTCGCCAAGGTCGTCCTCGGCTGGCCCAGGGTGCTGGTGCGTCGGACGCTTTCCCTGGCCACTGGGCTTTGTGCGGTTCAGCTTGGGGGCGACGAGCCAAAAGAATGAATCAGGGGCGGGTACGGCAGGATGCCAATGTGAACCCGCCTCCTGAGAGCCCCAGCGATCACCCCAGCGGCACCATGGCAAGCGCAGGCACATCTGCAGCGACCGTCTATCGGAACGCCAAGGTCTTCACCGCAGACGCGAGTCGCCCGTGGGCGCAGGCCTTTGCCGTGCACGATGGTCGGTTCCTGGTGGCGGGATGCGACGAGGAGGTAGTCGCCGCAGCGAGTAAGGCATCCCCTGACGTCGACGAGGTCGATCTCGAGGGCCATCTGGTCATGCCGGGCGTTATCGATGGTCACTTCCATCTCACCTCCACCGGTGAGTCGCTGCAGCGTGTCGACCTCGTCCGTGCACGTTCACTCGATGAAATCCAGGCGCTGGTTCGCCGTCACGCTGACGCGCACCCGCACTTGCACTGGGTGCTAGGCAAGAGCTGGCTCTTTGACGCGGTACCGGATCGAGAGCCCACCGCAGCGATGCTCGACGCCGTCGTTCGGAACAGGCCGGTCATGCTGGACGCCAACGACTTCCACTCCACGTGGGTGAATACGGTGGCGTTGGAGGCACTAGGCATCACCGACTCCACTCCAGACCCAGCGGGTGGGCGAATCGCCAGAGACGCCTCGGGTCGGGCCACTGGATTCCTGGAGGAGACGGCCGTCGAGCTTGCGTGGTCGCACATCGAACGCATCACGACCGCTGATCGCCACCGGCAGCACCTGTGCGACGCCATTGCCGCTCTGCATGCAGCTGGCGTCACGAGCGTGATTGATATGGGCCTGGGCGAGACCGCCCTCGAGACCATCGCGCATGCCGAGACCGAGGGTGAGCTCTCCCTACGAGTCATCGGCCACTGGTTGATGTCCCGCGAAGGATCGACGCCTGCCCATCTTGCCCAGGTCTCTAGGGCTGTCGAGCTTGCCCAGCTGCACAGTTCCGACCTGTTCCGCATCGTCGGTATCAAGTTCATCGTCGACGGGGTGATCGACGGCTGCACTGCTCACGTCACCGCGCCCTACACGAACGGTGCGATGCCCGAGCCGATCTGGGACTACGAGGCGCTTGCTCCCGTGGTGGCGGCGGCAGACCAGGCTGGCCTTCAAGTGGCCCTGCACGCGATCGGTGATGCAGCAGTTCGAACAGCTCTGGACGTCGTCGAGAACGCCTACCGCGAAAACGGCACAGGGCCACGCGGGTCTGCCGACCGCCGACACCGGATCGAACACATCGAGTACTGCGACCCGGCTGACATCCCACGCTTCGCCGCGCTGGGCGTGACGGCGTCCATGCAGCCCGTCCATGCCGATCCGGCCATTCAAGAGAACTGGCGGGCCATGCTGGGGCCTGAGCGGTCAGCCGATGGCTTTCCGGCCGCGGCGCTGGTGGCGTCCGGAGCGCGACTCGTACTCGGAACGGACGCCCCGACGGCGCCTTTCGCACCCCTGCCGAATCTCTTCATTGCTACTACGAGGCGCTCGGCCCTGGACCCCGCCTTGCCGCCTAACGAGCCCAAGAACAGCCTCCCGATCCTCGACGCGATCAGTTATGCCACAGCTCACGCGGCGTGGTCGTGCTTTGACGAGGGCCGACTGGGTTCGATCGCCCCGGGTCGACT
This sequence comes from Actinomycetes bacterium, assembly GCA_039930525.1. Classification (GTDB taxonomy): domain Bacteria; phylum Actinomycetota; class Actinomycetes; order JAHEKZ01; family JAHEKZ01; genus JAHEKZ01. The sequence continues at coordinate 2,637 of JBDTTS010000320.1, forward strand.
GGCCGATTTCTTCGTCGTCGATCCCGATGTGACCGAATCCGACCCAGAGCGACTCTTGGACGCGGCGGTGCTGCGAACGGTGGTAGGTGGCCGAACGGTCCACCACAAGGGATGATCTGTCCGTGAGCGACCTCATTGACACCACGGAGATGTACCTCCGCACGATCTTCGAGCTCGAAGAAGAGGGCATCGTCCCGCTTCGGGCGCGCATCGCCGAGCGTCTGCAGCAATCGGGGCCGACGGTCAGCCAAACCGTCTCGCGCATGGCCCGCGACGAGCTGCTGACGGTCGAAGGAGATCGTCACCTCCAGTTGACGCCTCGCGGTCGAGACATGGCCATGCGGGTGATGCGCAAGCATCGCCTCGCCGAGTGCCTGTTGATCGAAGTGATCGGGCTGCCGTGGGAAGACGTGCACGCTGAGGCCTGTCGGTGGGAGCACGTGATGAGTGAGACCGTTGAGCGCCGCATTCTTGAGTTGCTCAACCAGCCGACCCACTCACCCTTCGGCAACCCGATCCCCGGGCTCGACGAGCTCGGTGGGCGCAACGCCACTGACAGCGGACCGACCGCGGGGCTCGATACGGTT
>JBDTTS010000321.1:0-3205 GCA_039930525.1 Actinomycetes bacterium
CGTCAGAACGAGCACCTCTGCCTGGTCGACGGCGGCCGCCGCTGTACCGGGCGTGACGTCTGGGGTTTCGGGCACCTGACCATTGTGGCCTACCACGGACACCAACGGTCAGTCGCTGACAATCTCGCCAGTTGCGGTGTCGAGCGCGGCGCCGGAAGTCTGACCGGCCAGGGCTTGCCGGATGGTGACGGCAAGCTGCGGGCCGATACCGGCCACCTCTTGAAGCGCCTCGATGTCGGCCGCCTTGATCCTGCGCACCGATCCGAAATGACGCAGCAGGGCCTTCTTGCGCTCAGGACCAAGCCCGGCAACCGCATCGAGTGCACTGAGTGTGGTCGCGCGGCCGCGACGCTGACGCTGGTAGGCGATCGCGAACCGGTGAGCCTCGTCTCGAACTCGCTGCAACAAGAAGAGCCCCTGCGAGCCGCGCGAGAGGATGGTCGGCTCGTCGTCGCCAGCTAGCCACACCTCCTCCAGCCGCTTGGCCAGCCCGACCACGGTGACATCGGTGACACCGAGTGCGGTCACAGCGTCGGCGGCGGCAGCAGCCTGCACGGGCCCCCCGTCGACGACCACCAGCTGCGGACGGTAGGCGAACCGTTTGGGGCGCCCGCTCTCGTCGTGCTCATCGGCTGCCTTGTCGTCGACCAGCCGGCGAAAGCGTCGGCCCACGACCTCTGCCATGGCTGCCGGGTCGTCGCCCCCTGGGCTCTTGACGGAGAACCGGCGGTAGTCGCTGGTGCGGGGAACGCCATCTTCGAAGACCACCATCGAAGCGACCGGATCATCACCTGCGAGGTGCGAAATATCGAAACACTCGATGCGCAAGGGTGCCTCAGGCAGCGCCAGGGACTCCTGGAGCTCTTCGAGCGCAACAGCACGTGCCGTGAGGTCCCCGGAACGACGCACCTTGTGCTGGACCAGCGCGTGGGCGGCATTCTGGGCAACGGTCTCCATCAGGCGGCGTTTGTCGCCGCGGATCGGCTTTCGGACATCAACGTGCGACGTCCTACGCCCGGAAAGCCAGTCGCTGACCAATCCCGGATCGGTGGGCGAAACCCCGGTCAGCACCTCTCGAGGTATCGACTCGGGCAGCAGTTCGCCGTAAAGGTAGGTCAGAAACTGCTCCATCAAGGCGGGTCCGTCGACGTCGGCCACCTTCTCAGTGACGGTGCCCCGCTGGCCTCGGACGCGGCCGCCCCGCACATGGAACACGTGGAAGGCTGCTTCGAGCTCGTCCTCGACCATTGCCACGACATCGGCATCGGTGTCGTCGGGCAACACGATGGTGTTCCGTTCGAGGGCCCGTTCCAGCGCCTTGATGTCGTCGCGCAATCGGGCAGCCCGTTCGTACTCTTGGCTCTCTGACGCTGCCAGCATCTCGTTCTGACGCTGCTTGAGAAAGCGACTGGTGTCGCCGGCCAAGAAGGCACAGAGGTCGTCGACCAAGGCTCGGTGATCATCAGCTGAGATACGGTCAACACAGGGAGCTGTGCACTTGTCGATGTACCCGAGCAGACACGGACGACCCATTTGCCCAGCGCGTTTGAAGACTCCAGCGCTGCACGATCTGATCGGGAAGACCCTGAGTAGCTGGTCAAGCGTCTCGCGGATGGCCCACGCATGTGAGTACGGCCCGAAGTAGCGGACTCCCTTGCGCTTTGAGCCCCGCATGACCTGGGCCCGAGGAAACCGCTCACCCACGCTCACGGCCAGAAAGGGATAGCTCTTGTCGTCGCGGTACTTGACGTTGAACCGAGGGTCGAACTCCTTGATCCACGAATACTCAAGCTGAAGCGCCTCGACCTCGGTGGCTACCACCGTCCAGGTGACCGACGCCGCAGCCCACACCATGGATCGGGTCCGCACGTGCAGAGCATCGGGGTCTTGGAAGTACTGGCCGAGCCGGCTTCTCAGGCTTTTCGCCTTGCCGACGTAGATCACCCGACCCTCAGGGTCGAGAAACCGGTACACCCCCGGTTGGTCAGGAATGGTGCCCGGCACCGGGCGGTAGAGCGCGGGGTCCATGGCGATGCGCTAGGCGCGCACCACGTCGTCGCCGTCGACGCTCACTTCGACTGGGGCCAGCGGCGACGGCGCGGGGCCGGCCACCACTGCCCCGTCGGCGACGGCAAACATCGATCCATGGCACGGGCAGTTGATGGTCCCGTTCTCGACAGCGTCGACGGGACAACCCTGGTGAGTGCAGATGCTCGAGAACGCCACGAACTGGCCGGCCACGGGCTGCGTGACGACGATCTCTTGGTCGGCCAAGATGATGCCGCCACCTTCAGGAACGTCGGCGGTGGCGACCAGGATCTCGCCGCCAGCTGAGCCGCCAGGGTCACCAGATGCGCCGTCGGTGGACCCAGTGGGCGTCGGGTCGGTGGCGCTCGGTTCATCGCTGCCACAGGCTGCGAGGACGGCGCCGCCAGCTAACACCGCGCCAGTGCCAGCGACACCGCGCAGCACAGTTCGGCGCTCTACCGGAGTACTGAGCTCGTCCATCGTGCTCCTTTTACGTTGTTGATCGCCAACACCTGACCCTACGGGCAGCAGGGCCTGGCTCACTCACACTTTCGCCGGTCTCCGTCGCTTCTTGGGGGCGCGTTTGTCGGGTATCACCAGCCGGCTCAGGAAACCTCCGGTATGGCTGCCGGCTTTGCCAGCCACCTGCTCCGGCGTTCCTTCGGCCACGATCTGACCACCCCCCCACCCGCCCTCTGGCCCAAGGTCGATCACCCAGTCGGCGGTCTTGATCACATCGAGGTTGTGCTCGATCACGATGACCGAATTGCCAGCATCGACAAGTCGCCCGAGGACGCCGAGCAGTTTTCGGATGTCTTCAAAGTGCAGACCTGTCGTCGGCTCGTCGAGGACGTACACCGTGCGCCCTGTCGACCGCTTCTGCAGCTCAGCGGCGAGCTTGACCCGCTGCGCCTCGCCACCGGAAAGGGTGGGAGCCGGCTGGCCAAGCCGCACATAGCCGAGGCCGACATCGGTAAGCGTCTGCAGGTGCCGAGCGATGGCGGGAATGGCAGCGAAGAACTCCAATCCCTCTTCGATCGGCATGTCCAGGACCTCGGCGATCGTCTTGCCCTTGAAGTGCACCTCAAGCGTTTCGCGGTTGTAGCGAGCGCCATGACACACCTCGCACGGCACGTAGACGTCGGGCAGGAAGTTCATCTCAATCTTGATCGTTCCG
>JBDTTS010000322.1:0-3204 GCA_039930525.1 Actinomycetes bacterium
CGCACGCGCACGCCGCCGGCTCCAATGAAGAGTTAGGCACGGTTTTTCGAGCTGAGCGGGCTAAAACCGTACCTGTCTCTTCATTCACCGCTCGTCGTCGACCGAATCCACCCAAGAGCCCCATTGCGCTCACACGGCCCACCAAGTCACGGGATTCACCCGACCGGTTACCAACCGTGCCGATCACCGGGTGAGAGCACGAATCGCCCACGCCAAAATGACCAGACCGCGTCATCCATGAGGACGGTCGCGAGCGAAACCGCCCCCGGCGGGGCAAATGGGAGCCACAGTAGGCCCACGAAGACGAATGGACGGGGGCCCATGTCGAGCATTCTCGTCATCGATGATGAGCCCGGGATCGTGCGATTCGTGACCAGGGCTTTGCAGAACAGCGGGCACACCGTTGCCACTGCCGACTGCGGTCTCGCCGGCCTCGAGCAGGCCCTCGCCCATCCGCCCGATCTCGTCGTCTTGGACCTGGCCATGCCCGGCGTCGACGGCGAGGCCGTCCTCGGCGGGCTCATTGCCAAGAATCCTGAGCAACGGGTGCTCGTCCTGTCGGCGATGGCAGACGTGGAGACGCGCGTCCGGTGTCTCGAGCGCGGTGCGGTTGACTTTCTTGCCAAGCCGTTCGCACTCCGTGAGCTCTTGGTGCGAGTGGAGTGCCGACTGAAGTCTCTGTCGAACCCTGAGTTAGCGACTCTCACCAGCGGTGAGCTCACGCTGGACATGTGCCGTCACGAAGCGAGGTTCGGTGAAATGATCACTCCGCTGTCGAGCCGTGAGTTCTTGCTGCTGTCGCACCTCATGCGCCACGCGGGGAGCGTCTGCACCCGCGAAGACATCCTCGCCGCGGTGTGGGGCTACAGCTTCGACCCCGGCACCAACGTCGTCGACGTTTACGTTCGGCGCCTGCGGATGAAGATGCCTCACGACGTCATCAAGACGGTGCGCAATGTCGGATATCAGCTTCAAAGCGCTTAGGCAGAGCACCCTGCTCGACTGGCTCTTCGGGGCCTTCTGCGTGCTCATGCTGCTGGCGATGTTTGCACGACCAGGGCAAGAGACCGTCCCCTACCATCTGCTCTTCTTCGCGCTGGCCGTGGTCTACGGCTTTCGAGTATGGCCACCGGGCAAGACGATCTGGCTCATCGTGGTAATCAGCGTCGTGTCAGGGGTGGCGATGGTGCTGCACTGGCAGCAAGAGAGCATCGAAGCTGCCGAGCTCATCGAGGTACTGCTCATGCCCGCGCTCATCGGCGCCATGGTGTGGCACGCCCATCGGCATGCCGTGGCCAACCGCCTGTTGCAGTCGCAGGCGCGCGAGCGGATGGAGGCGCTGGTCCGCCAACGTGAACTGTTGCGGGACGCCTGCCACGCGATGCGCACGCCGGTCACCATCGCGCGGGGCCACATCGACTTGCTTGAGATGGAGACAGCCGACGCCACCACCAACAGAGACCTTGAGATCGTGCGCACCCAGATCGACCGGATGGGGCGAATGACGTCACGGCTCATCGCCCTCACCGAACTCGACCGAGGCGACGCGCTGCTTCGCCAGCCCACCGATGTTGCTGGCTTCGTGAGCGAGATCGGGTTCAACTGGACCGCTACCGCGCCACGCCAATGGCAGATCGAAGAAGCCCATCCGGTTCTTGCACTTGTCGATCGCGAGTACCTGGAGATCGCGGTCGATGCGTTGGTCGAGAACGCCCTCAACTACACCTCAGACGACGATGCGATTCGGGTGGAATGCCGGCAAGAAGCCGCCGACTGCGTTATCGAGGTCGGCGACGCTGGCCCCGGCATTGAGCCAGATGACAGAAGGCGGGTCTTCGATCGATACTGGCACCGGCCGCCGCCTGACGGCGCACCCGGCAGCGGGCTCGGGCTCGCGGCGGTCCGCAGTATCGTGCTCGCGCACGGCGGCGACGTCGAGGCAACCTCGGCGCGAGAGGGCGGTGCGCTGATCCGATTTCGCATCCCGGTCGCGACCGCGGACGAGCTACGCCACACAAGCGTTGACCTGCGCGAGCAACAATCCCTCACTGTTGACCGGGGGCCAGACACCTGGTCGTCGGTACGGCACCTTCAGCCCTAGGCGTCTTGTTCGGTGGTCAGTCGATGACCAGTGTCACCCGCACCCGGTCCCTCAGTGCGCCGCTTCGGCCCCTCACCACCACCCGGTAGACGCCCGGTGGTGTCGTCTGCGAGGTCGTGACGATCAGCTTTGACGTTCGGCCCACACTTAGCCGGCTCTTCGTGAAGGTTGCGGTGGTCTTGGGCGGCAGCCCAGACTTCGTCAAGCGCACCTTTCCGGAGAAGCCACCGAACGGCTCAACGCCGATGTGGAACGCGGTCGTGGCTCCAGCGGCGATGTGCCGTCGGCCCGGAGTGGCCACAAGTGCGAAGTCGCGCGGTGGCACGTTGACGCTGACTGAGGTCGTGGCCCGCCGGGCTCCACTCACCGCAGAAACCGTCACCGGGTAAACGCCAGGAGGGGCACCGGCCACGATCGCGATGTGCAGTGTCGTTGTCGCTGAGCCCTGCAGCGTTGACGCATCCAGGGCTACCGAGCCCGCCGCAGCGGGGAGTCCCGTGGCGGCGAGGGTGACTTGCTGAGTAAAGCCATTGACCGGTTCGAGCGCCACCACAACGTTCACTGCGCTTCCCGCGTCGATCGTCACGCTGTTGGGCATGGCATGGACGCGGTACCCGGGCTCATCCTTTAGCGCGTTCCACGCGGCGCGCACGTCGAGACGTCCGTGCCCGTAGGTGTCGTCGGGTCCTGTTGTGCCAAGGTCGAAGGCGCTAGCCAGGAGAGCGTCCTCTTGAACTCCAGGCGCCAACGCCGGACTGGCTCCCAGCAAGAGCGCGAGCGCTCCCGAGACGTGGGGCGCAGCCATCGACGTCCCAGATGCCGTTTGGTAGAGGCCGTAACGGTCAGCCGTGACGACGCGGACACCCGGTGCAACGATGTCGGGAAAGACCCTTGACCGGCCTCCGCATGTCGACGGACCCCGACTGCCACTGGAGTACAGAACGTCGGTGTTCGACACCGCTCCGACCGACAGCGCTTCGGGGTAGTTGGCAGGGCTCACACTCGTTGAACTTCCACCGCCGAAGTTGCCAGCGGCGAAAACCGGCACAATACCCGCGGCACGAAGCGCCTGAACATCAGGCTGGAACGACAGGTCGCACCCG
>JBDTTS010000323.1:0-3192 GCA_039930525.1 Actinomycetes bacterium
GCCGGGTGGCGTCGTACACGCTGCTATTGGTCGCGCTCACGGGCGCAGTCGCGGTCGCGGGCCGTCGGTCGCTGGAGGCCAACGCCGACGCGACGGGCGAATTGGCGGCCTACCTGCTGCTGTCCGTGGCGCTATTCGTGGCCTCGCTGCTCGTCAGCACTGGGTATGTGCGGACGGTGGCGATGATCGAGGCCGCAGCGCTGATGCTGGACGCCGCCTTGCTGTACCTTCCGATCCTGCCGGTACAGCTGACATCCACCGCTGTGCATGTGGGCTCGGCCGGAGCTCTCGCGACTGCGATGCTGGTTTTCGGTTCAATGCTCCTGGGTCGCGTGGTGAGCTACCGATGACGACCCCGCTGCTGGCCCTGCCTGCCTACTTCGACCCGCTCCAGGACGCAGCTGCCTGGTCGCTGGTGATCGCCCAGGCCGTCGCCGTGCGACTCGTGGTGCTGAACCCTTCCAGCGGCCCGGGACCAGGCAGACAAGAGTCCTACGCAGCTCTCTCGGGTCGGTTACGCGCCGCAGGCGTCCGTAGGATCGGATACGTGAACACCGACTACGGCACCCGGCCCGGCGCGGACGTTCGTGATGAGTGCGCGGCCTTTCGGGACTGGTACGACGTCGACGGGATCTTCTTTGACCAGGTCAGCGCGGACGTCGGCGGCTTGGACGCCTGCGAGCAGTACGTGCGCGATGCCCGTTCCCTGGGATGCCGCACGGTCGTGCTTAACCCCGGCGTCTACCCGCACCGTGCCTACCTCGACTTGGCGAACCTGGTGGTGACCTTCGACGGCGACCTCGAGATGCATCGCAGATTGAAGGTGCCTAAGTGGGCGATGTCGCTCCCGCCCGAGCGTTTCTGCCACCTCGTGTACGGCGTGCCGGAGGACGCGATCGACGATGTCCGCCGTCGTGTTGCCCGCTCTCATGCCGGAACGCTGTACATCACCGACGGACTCGCGCCCAACCCGTGGGGCAGATTGGCCGGGTACTGGGAGAAACTGGCGGAGTGCAGGTGAAGTTCCTTCGTGCGGCCACCGCCGCGATGCTGCTGCTGTGGTTGACCGGATGCTCCGGCAGCAGTGGGAGCCAGGGGGTCCCGTCCCCTTCATTGGAAGGGCCTTCGGTCGCGCCGACGACCACGCAGTCGACGACCACGCAGCCGACGGCCACCGGTAGCGCCAGCGCGAGCCAGGCGCGCCCGTCACCCTCTGCCTCGACGGCCAAGCCCCCGCCGGCCAACGGCAACGCCAGCGGGGGCCAGAAAGTCACGAGCCCGCCGACGCGCTGGCGGCCGATGCTGGGCACCACCTGGCAGTGGCAGCTGTCGGGACCGCTAGACCTCACAGTCAAGGCCCAGATCTACGACGTGGACCTGTTTGACACAAGCAGTGCTGCCGTGAGGAGCCTGCATGCCCAGGGCAGGCGTGCCGTCTGCTACTTCTCGGCCGGGAGCTGGGAGCCGGGTCGACCTGACAGTGGGGCTTTTCCAGCGGCCGTCAAGGGGCAGCCTCTCGAGGGATTCGCGGATGAACGCTGGCTGGACATCCGGCGTACGGACATCCTCCTGCCCCTTATGGCCAAGCGCCTGGACCTGTGCCGCGCGAAGGGGTTCGACGGTGCGGAACCCGACAACGTGGACGGGTATGCCAACCAGAGCGGCTTCCCCCTGACCGGTGTCCAGCAGTTGCGCTACAACCGCGCGCTGGCTGCGTTGGCCCACGCACGTGGTCTGGCAGTGGCGCTGAAGAACGACCTCGACCAGGTTTCCTTGCTCGCGCCCGCGTTCGACTTCGCCGTCAATGAGCAGTGCGCCGAGTACGGCGAGTGCAACCAGCTGGCGCCTTTCGTCAAAGCCGGCAAGCCAGTCCTGCACGTGGAGTACAACCTCCCGCTGGCCTCCTTCTGCCCATCCACGCGACCCCTACGGTTCAGCTCACTGCTCAAGCACGAGGACCTCGGCGCCTACCGCCTGAGCTGCTGACGACCTTCCGTTCCGCCTTGAAAACTCATTCGACGGTCACGGACTTGGCCAGGTTGCGCGGCTTGTCGACGTCCCGGCCTAGCCCGACCGCGATCTCGCGCGCGAGGTGTTGCAGAACGACCACGGCTGCAAGTGGCCCCCAGGGGACGTCTTCGATGCCGCTACTCCGATACGGCAGGGTCGATTCGGGACCGCCGACCGTGACGACTCGAGCGCCGCGGGCTGCCACTTCTGCGATGCCTGCCGCAAGTTTGGGATGCCCGTCATCGACCACCACGACAGGCGTGCCGCGTTCGATCAGGGCGATCGGTCCATGTTTGAGCTCCCCTGCCGGCTGGTACTCGGCCCACCGGTAGGAGATCTCCTTCAGCTTCAGTGCACCCTCGGCCGCGTAAGGCACCCCGCCGCCGCGCCCGAGGAACAGGAAGCCAGCAGCGTCAGCGAGTTCTCCTGCGACCGCAGGGACGGCCGCGACGGAGCGCCGCTGCGCGAACGCGAGCTGCTCGGGCACCCTTACCAGTTGTTCCGCGAACACGGCGGCAGCGCAGGGATCCAGCTGACCCGAAGCAACCAGACCAGAGAGCAGCACGGCACTGCCGGCGACCACTTGCGCAGTGAAGGTCTTGGTGGCTGCGACCCCGATCTCGGTCCCCACGCCCAAGTCGAGCACCGCTGCGGCGGCCCGGCCCAGCGTGGAGTGGGGGGCGTTGGTCAGCGCCAGGATCGCCGACCGGCCCGAGGTGGCGTCCAGGGCGCGCAGGACGTCGGCCGTCTCTCCGGACTGGCTCAACGCCACGGTCAGCGTGCCCGGCTCGAAGACCGTGTCCGCAAGCTCGCTGGCTGGGCCGAAAGTCGCAGGGACTCCGCCGGCGCGGGCGAGTAGCCGGGTCAGGACCGCGGCCGCATTCAGCGAGGTCCCACAGGCCACGAAGCGGACCCGGCTCAGCATCGGCAGCCCAAGCCCGCGCCACAGGCTGCCATCGGGGATCCCGCCGGCGACACGGTCCACGATCGTGGCCACGGCGCCCGCCTGCTCGGCGATTTCCTTGGCCATGTAGTCCGGTGCGCCTCCGAGCCCGTCGTCGCCCGCCTGCCGGGGCGTGGACACGGACTCCGGCGCGAGGGTCGGGCTGCCGCCGCGGAGCCAGGTGAGGCCGGTGCTGCGCAGCTCGGCGAGGTCGCCGTCCCTGAGGATGTACACCTGCT
>JBDTTS010000324.1:0-3184 GCA_039930525.1 Actinomycetes bacterium
GCGGTGGCGCGTGATTGTGATTGAGGACGCCGACCGACTCACTGAACCGGCCAACAACGCGCTCCTCAAGTCGCTCGAAGAGCCCACACCGCACACGGTGTGGCTGCTGTGTGCGCCTTCGATGGAAGATCTCCTGCCCACGATCCGTTCTCGATGCCGCCACGTCGTCCTGACCACACCCACCACGGCTGACGTCGCACGCCATCTGGTGGCTCGGGACGGCGTCGACGAGGCCATGGCTTCGTTCGCCGCCAGGGCGTCGATGGGTCATATCGGCAGAGCCCGTGGATTGGCTCGCGATGAGCAAGCACGGCTGACGCGGGCCGCCACCCTCTCGCTACCGGTCAATGTGGGATCGCTGGGTTCAGCCTTGCTCTCAGCGCGTGAACTGGTGGACGCGGCGACTGAACGGGGGGCCGCTCGCACGAAGGCCACCGACGCGACCGAGCGCGCCGAACTCGCCAGTGGCCTCGGCGTCGAGAACCCTGAGCGCCCCCCGAAATGGGCCCGTTCTGAGTTCAAGCGACTCAAGGATGCCCACGAAAAGCGCCGCAAGCGGGCCACGATCGATGAACTCGACCGCGACCTGCAGGATTTGCTCGCGTTCTACCGAGACGTCTTGGTGGTTCAGGTGGGTGGTGAGGTCACCTTGGTCAACGCAGAGCTTCTGGGAGCCATCGAGAAGGTCGCCAGCCGTTGTCAGCCTGAGATCACAATGCGCGGAATGGAGGCGATACTGGAGGCACGCGAGAAGATCAGTGCCTACGTGACGCCACTGCTCGCGGTCGAAGAGTTGGCCTTGGCGCTGCGCGCCAGCTGAACAGGAGGAACGAATGCAGGTCGAGATACGTCATCAGCCGAGTTTCTCGGTGGCTCGGATCCACCTCACCGCTGGTGAGCAGGTGCGTGCCGAGTCCGGCGCGATGGCCATGCATTCCTTCGGGGTCACTGTCGAGGCCCAGATGCAGGGCGGTTTGAAGGGCGCCTTCAAACGTGGCGTGCTGGGTGGAGAGTCGCTCTTCGTCACCACCTTCACCGGGCATCCGCAGGCGGCTACCTGGGTCGACGTCGCAGCGAACCTGCCTGGCGATATTTGGGTGACCGACGTCACTCCTGGTCGGGCGCTGGTGGTCACAAGGGGCTCCTGGCTCGCCAATGCTGCAGGCGTCGATCTCGACGCCAAGCTGGGCGGCGCCAAGATGTTCGGCGGCGGAGAAGGGGCATTCGTCCTGCATGCGACCGGGCAGGGACCCGTGGTTCTCGCTGCCTATGGGGCGATGGACGTTCATGACCTGCAGGAGGGACAGGGCTTCACCGTCGACTCCGGTCACCTGGTCGCCTATGACGACACGATCCAGGTGCAGACCCGAAAGGCCACGAGCGGCATCATGTCGACGATGAAATCGGGCGAAGGACTGGTGATGGATTTCCAGGGCCCCGGTCGGGTGGTCACGCAGAGCCGTAACCCCAATGGCCTCGTCAACTGGCTGCAGTCAGTGCTTCCCGGAAGTCGCAGTTGAACAAGTTCCTTGCCATAGCGGTGGCTGCCGGGCTGCTCCTTACCGCGTGCACCACGAGCGAGCCTGACGTTGTCGCCTCACCCGTGCCGTCGGCTAGTGTCGCGACGGCTGAGCCGAGTGCGTTGCGGCCCTTCTACGAGCAGAAGGCCAACTGGGAGGAGTGCGGGCAGTTCGAGTGCACCACCGTTGAGGCGCCGCTCGACTACGACGACGCTGGTGCCGATCGCATCGAGTTGGCCCTGCTGCGGCGTCCCGCCGACAATCCTGACGAGCGTCTTGGATCGCTATTCGTGAACCCTGGAGGGCCAGGCGTCTCGGGCAACAGCTACGCAGAGCTTGCCGAGGTGTTGTTCACCCAACCGGTCTTGGAACATTTCGACATCGTTGGGTGGGACCCGCGTGGTGTTGGTGACAGCACCTCCATCTCGTGCATGTCCGATGCAGAAACCGACGTCTACTACGCAACCGACGGCACACCCGACACTGCTGCTGAAGTGCGTGAGCTTGTGCGCCTCAATGATCAGTTCACCGAAGGCTGCGTGAACGACGACGCCACGCTGATTCCTGAGCTCGGAACATTCAATTCTGCGCGTGACCTCGACATTCTTCGCTCGGCGCTCGGTGAGCAGCGACTCAACTACTTCGGCGCTAGCTACGGCACTGAACTCGGCGCGATCTATTCCGAGCTGTTCCCAAAGCGCGTCGGCCGCCTGGTTCTCGATGCCGCCCTCGACCCAGCTGTCAGTAGTGAGCAGCTGTCGCGTGGCCAGCTGCGCGGCTTCCAGCAAGCGTCGGAAGCCTTCATCGACGACTGCATCGGTCGGCAGGGCTGCGCGATCGGACCGACGAGAGCAGAGGCAGAACAGCAACTTCTCGACCTTCTGGCGTCCATCGATCAGGCACCGTTGACGACCGAATCCGGTCGTCCACTGACTGAGTCGCTCGCTACGACGGGCATGATCTCGGCGATGTACAGCGAGTCATCTGGGTGGCCCTCGCTGCGGCTGGGACTGTCCCAGGCCGTGAACGGCGATGGCACGGTTCTGCTCGCCCTGGCCGACGCCTATGCCGAACGGACCAGCGACGGCACGTACGGCTCGAACGTGAACTCAGCCTTCCCCGCTATCAGCTGCACCGATCGGCCGGGTACGTCATCGGTGTCCGAGGTCAAGCAGAAGGTCCCCACATATCAGCAGATCTCACCCATCTTCGGGCGCACCTTCGCATGGGGCGCCGTCGCGTGCCGTGACTGGCCGGTCAAAGCTGGTGAGTTCCCCACCAAGGCAGTCGCAGAGGGAGCCGACCCCATCGTCGTCATCGGCACCACCCGCGACCCGGCGACACCGTACGACTGGTCGGTGAGCCTTGCCAAGTCACTACAGAACGGAGTGCTGGTCTCTCGCGATGGCGACGGTCACACGGGCTACAACGCGGGTAACTCCTGTGTCGACGATGCCGTCGATCGCTACTTGGTGTCTGGCGAGATACCAGACGATCCCACGATCTGCTGACGGCTTCCGGGGCCATCTTCTACGTCAGGGACTCGTCGGTAGACTTGCCGTTCGCCCTGTGCCACGGGGCACGCCGCCTTAGCTCAGTTGGTAGAGCAACGCACTCGTAATGCGTAGGTCTGGGGTTCGACTCCCCAAGGCGGCTCCACCTGC
>JBDTTS010000325.1:0-3183 GCA_039930525.1 Actinomycetes bacterium
GTCGTACTCGTACGTCCAGGGCTCGTAGTAGTCGTCGAGACTGGGCAACTTGGGATTGGAGAAGATCGATGCCAGCTTCTTGAACCGACCGCCTCCCTTGAGTCGCAGCCGGCCGCGTCGCGTGCGCTCCCAACCGCCTCGCCAGACCTCTTGGTCCTCGTAGGTGCGGGGATATCCGAGCCCGGGGCGCGTCTCGACATTGTTGAACCAGACGTACTCGACGCCCGTACGGTTGGTCCACGCTTGCTTGCAGGTGACTGAGCAGGTGTGGCACCCGATGCACTTATCGAGGTTCATCACCATGCCCATTTGGGCCATGACCTTCATCAGTACACGACCTCCTGTGAGCGACGACGGATCACGGTCACTTCGTCTCGTTGGTTACCTGTTGGCCCGAGATAGTTGAAGAAGAACGACAGCTGCGCATACCCGCCAACGAGGTGGCTGGGTTTGATCATCAGTCGGGTCAGCGAGTTGTGAATACCTCCGCGCTTGCCGGAGGTTTCGGTGCGTGGTACATCCACGACGCGGTCCTTGGCGTGGTACATGAAGACGGTGCCCTTCGGCATCCGGTGTGACACGATCGCGCGAGCCACGACAACACCATTCCGGTTGTACGCCTCGATCCACTCGTTGTCCTTGACGCCGATTTGTTCGGCGTCCTCGACACTCATCCAGATCTCGGGTCCGCCGCGCGACAGCGACAACATGAAGAGGTTGTCCTGGTACTCGGAGTGGATGGACCACTTCGAGTGCGGCGTCAGATACCGAACAGTCACTTCTTTTCCGACGCCGGTGCCCTGGTCACCAAAGATCCGGTGCATGTTGAGCGGCGGCCGGTAGATCGGTAGCTGCTCACCGAGCTCGGTCATCCAGTCGTGGTCGAGGAAGAAGTGCATGCGTCCGGTGAGGGTGTGCCATGGCTTGAGCCGGTCCACGTTGATGGAGAACGCTGTGTAGCGACGCCCTCCGTGCTCGGAGCCGGACCACTCGGGGCTGGTGATGACTGGGACGGGGCGGGCCTGGGTATCAGGGAAGGTGATGCGCTTGCCTTCGTTGTCGAGGGCGAGATCGGCCAGCTCACGGCCGGTCCGCTCCTCAAGGCGTCGGAAGCCCTCGACGGCCACCCGACCGTTCGTCGTTCCGGAGAGCGCCAGGATCGTCTCGCAGACGTGGATGTCGGTGACCAGCGACGGGCGTCCAGCGGCAACACCCTCACCGATGACGCCGTTCGTGCGAGCGAGCGCTTCGACTTCAGGACCTGGCTTGACGTTCACCCCCTTGGTGAGCGTGCCCAGCTTCTCGACCAACGGCCCGAGCGCAGACATCTTGGCGCCGATCTCGGTGTAGTTACGCTTGACCGTGACCAACTTAGGCATCGTGACGCCCGGCACCGGTTCGATCTCACCGGCTCTCCAGTCCTTCACGATCCCGTGCGGTGTCGACATCGCGTCCGGAGTGTCGTGGAGCAGCGGCATCATGACGACGTCTTCGCGCTCCTCCAGATGCCCGGCCGCGAGGTCAGACACCTTGCGGCCGAGCGCATGGAAGATGTCGTGGTCGCTGCGCGTTTCCCACGGGGGATTGATAGCGGGGGTGAACGCGTGCACGAACGGGTGCATGTCGGTACTTGAGAGGTCGTGCTTCTCGTACCAGGTCGCGGCTGGCAGCAGGACGTCGCTGAACAGGCCAGTGCCTGTCATCCGGAAGTCGATCGACACCAGCAAATCGAGCTTGCCCTGATCGGGGGTCTCGCGCCATTTTACGTCACGGGGCCGGGCGTCTTCGGCGCTCTCTTCTGCCCGCACCGAGTTGTCGGTACCGAGCAGGTGCTTGAGGAAGTACTCGTTGCCCTTGCTCGACGAGCCGAGCAGGTTGGCCCGCCACACTGTCAAGATGCGCGGCCAGTTCTCCGGTGCGTCCGGATCGTCGATGGCGAACGACACCTCGCCGGTCTTGAGCTGGTCGACGACGTAGTCGGCCGGCTCTGCACCGGCTTCGCGCGCCTCGTCCGCGAGGTCCAGCGAGTTCCGGTTGAGCGACGGATAGGACGGCATCCATCCGGCCCTGGCCGATTGGGCCAGGGTGTCGATCGCGGTCATGCCGTTCCAACGGCCCGTCCCGAGCGGGGAAGCGAGAGTGTCGGCCGGCAGTCCGTCGTAGCGCCACTGGCCGGTCTGGACGTACCAGAAGGCGGTTCCGATCATCTGGCGCGGAGGACGCTGCCAGTCCAGGCCGAAGGCGACCTGAGCCCAGCCGGTGACCGGTCGGCATTTCTCTTGTCCGACGTAGTGCGCCCAGCCACCACCGTTGATTCCCTGGCAGCCGGTCAAGGTGACGAGGGCGAGGAATGTGCGGTAGATCGTGTCGGAGTGGAACCAGTGGTTGGTGCCCGCTCCCATGAGAATCATCGAGCGACCGCCGGAGTCCTCGGCGTTCTGCGCAAACTCCCGGCCGATCCGAATCGCCTGCTCGGCGGGGACTCCGGTGATTTCTTCCTGCCAGGCCGGGGTGTAGGGCTCGGGGTCGTTGTAGCCCTGCGGCCACTCGCCAGGCAGGCCATCGCGACCAACCCCGTACTGGGCCAGCATCAAGTCGAAGACGGTCGTGACCGTCATGTCGCCGAGGGTTGCGACAGGAACGCCTCGACGCAGGACGCCGCCACCTTCGTTCTGCTCTTGATTAAGGTCGAAACGGGGTAGCAGGACCTCGGCAGCTCCGGTGTTCTCGGCTCCGTGGAACGAGAGCGCTGGCTCGACGCCATCAAGCTCGAGGTTCCAGTTGCCTTTGCCGCTCTCGGTGAAGCGATCGCCGAGCGAGCCCTTGGGGACGTGGGGGCGTCCAGTAGAAGAGTCGACCATCACGGGCTTCCACGCGGAGGCTTCGGTCTCGATGCCAAGGTCTTCGGCCGTGACGAACTTGTCGGGCACCCAGGCGCCGTCCTTCTCGCGCAGCCGGACGAGATAGGGAAGGTCGGTCTCGAAGTCGGCGGGCGGATCGTTGAAGGCGAGGTGCCCGTTCTCGCCGATGCCGACCATCGCCAGGTCCACGGGCTCCTTTCCAAGCTCGGCGCCGACCTCACGGCAGACGGCGTCGGGGTCGCGCTCGCCGTCGAGCAGATGGGAGCGGGTAATGCCGGCCGGCCCGATCAGCCGCTCGAGGAGGTATTTCCGGAAACTCGCC
>JBDTTS010000326.1:0-3182 GCA_039930525.1 Actinomycetes bacterium
AGAGGACAAGCGATGAGGTGACTACGTCGACGGACTCGTCGGGAACGCCAATCCCGTCTCCGGTAACGACTGCCGTGTTGACCTGGGGATAGCCCAGCTCTGCGGCCCGCTGTCGGGTGTGCTCGACCATGGTGGGTGAGATGTCGACGGCCGTGACGCTCCCAGTGGGTCCGACCGCTCGGGCCGCGGGGAACGTCGCCGCACCGCGGCCGCACCCGACGTCGACGACGCGCTCCCCTGACGCCAGATCCATAAGGTCGACCAGTTCTTCTGCGATCGGAGCGAAGAAGGCCACACCACTTTGGTCGTATTCCCCGGCGATCTCATCGAAGAGGCGTGTCACGCTGGCAGTCACGTCCTCGGGGCTGTCCACCCCGACATGGTGGCGTACCCCGGTCCGAACCGCCAGAGTCCCGAAGATCGCCGTGGATCCCTCCGTGCTGGATCACCCTGCGAGCGGTAGGTGTGCCCCGCGATAGCATTCCGCCCGACGCGGAGAACTCGAGCCGCTTTGGGCCAGGCTGACTTCGAGCATCCGCACGTAGCCGCGATCCGCGCGGGTAGACGACATGCGTCTAACCGCCGCGAGACGGGCGAGGAGCTCTGGTGTGCTTACCGGATCTGGTTGTAATGAGTGTGCTCGATGGACGAGTCAAGGCTCAATGGTGTGCGTACCTATGCACGCCGTCACGGTTCACACCGCGCCTCCTTCTCCTGAGACGTGAGACCCGAAGCCCAGTTCGAGATGCTCCGAATGGCGCCCCCGTCCCGGGATGCTTCACGGACAAGGCAAACGGAACGCACCCTTCTTGTGCAACCTTGGCGGGACTGCGTACCCGCATGGACGGTTGCCCACGCGGGCGGGGCGTGGTCAGGATGCCTGGTACTCGGCGCAGTCGATCCGTAGTGTCGCTGGCTCGAGCTGCTGCGCGAGGAGGTGACACCAGTAGGGCGCACCTTCTGAGCGGGTGGTGTCGAAGAACCGGCACCCCCGGCAGGTGCGGGCTATCTTGATGACGCCGGCGCGTTGCAGCTCTGCGATAGTCGCCCGCGCCCGGTCCAGCATGGCGGCGTCGGCGGGCGCCCGTGCGAAGTCACCGGCTGGCGCGGTGGCCGCCAAGGCCTCTTGCAGGGGCTGGTCCCAGGCGCGCAAGCGAAGGGTGACCTTTGCGCCGCGAGCGGTCGGAGCGACCTCGACCTTTCGACCGTCGGGCTGGTCCACGCGGCGGGCGATCAGGCCCTTGCGTTCGAGCGCCGACGTCGCATCACTGGCTGTCGGGGCCGACACGTCGAGCCACCGGGCGAGGGCGCCGATGCCGGCGTCGGCGGCCTCCGCGCCGGTGCCAGAGACCCGAAGCAGTAACTGCGCTTGGGTGCTGGACACGTTCTCGGCGGTAGCAGCTGAACGTAGCAGCACCCGGGCCGCCTCGCCGATCCGTTCCAGAGCGGCCGCCAGCCGAGCGGTGAGGTCTGTCGGAGTTTCTGGTGTTTGCTGGTTCACCACTCGGCAGCATAGGGCCGCGACCACAGTGCCACCTGCAAGATGACCGACTTGCGCCATGCCTCGTGCATCGCGTCCACCTCGGCGGTGTCGTGGCCGCCGTTCTCGAGGAACGGCCGGATGGTCGCGGTGATCGGGTAGACCAGGGCGATCAGGTGGCGCAGTGGGACGTACCGGGTCGCTTCCACCGCGTCGGTCCGGTTCTTGCCGCTGCTGTGGTGCCGGCGGGCGATCTCGTCGGCGTAGGCGAGCCAGGTGTCGTCGTAGGTGCGGTTGCAGGTGTCCAGGATCCACCGGCCGAACCGGCCTCGGGCAGGCGCAGCCTTGAGTGTGAGTATTACCGGCGATTGACACCCGTCTGCGATGTCCCGCAGGCGCACCCCTGCGGGACAGTCGTCACCGTCGCCTTGGTGACGCTCGCAGACACCGCTCAAGGTTGGTCATTCGGTCATTGGCAGGCTTCAACATCAACGGTCCTCGGCCCGGTCTCAAGTCCGCTCGTCGGGCGGACCAGGAACTCCAGCCGGCGACGGCGATGACCAGGACCGGCCCCGGCGGCGGCTCGGCCCGCGCCTGTGTGCGGAGAGTCGGAGGCGAAGCCGACAGAGAGACGTGTGACCGTGCCCGCGGGAGGCTTCGAGGCTGCTGACCTGAGGCAGGTGATGCCTCTTGGCAGGGTGCCGGCGCGGTGCCAGTCTCGATGTATGGCCACTCTCGTACCGTCGGCAAGTGCGTCGACCACCGACCTGCTGCACTGGGTGTTCGACCGCCTCAACGAGCACGACACCGAGTCTCTGCGGGGGTTTTGGACGCCCGCGACCGTCGAGTATTTCCCGGACGGAACCTACCGGGGGTTTGATGAGGTGGCTGCGTCGTTCGCGGAGAAGTTCGCCGCCATCGAGGGCTTCCACCTCGAGGTCCTCGCCATCGCCGAGTCGGGGGATGATGCGCTGGTCCACTGGCGGATGACCGGCCGTCATGTCGGCACTCTGCTGGGCGTCGCCGGCACGGGCCGGGCGATTGAGCTCGACGGCATCGACCACTTCGTCCTCCAGGACCGCACCGTCGTCACCAACACCGTCGTCCTCGACCAGATGGCGTTTGCCCGTCAGGTGGGGCTCCTGCCGCCCGACCGTTCGCCAGCGGACCGAGCGCTGAAGGCCGCCTTCAACGCCCGAAACACGCCTAGTTGCAGCAGCCCGGCGACGGAGGCGGCGCTAGCCGACTCCGCAAGCATCGACCGGCACGTCGAACACCTCAAGTTGGACGCCGTCGACCAAGGTCCTCGCTGTCCCGCTCGCCATCGGTTTGCGGACACATCTGACCGGGGTCGGATCGGTGCCTCCACCCGGCTGGCCCCAATCAGGGCAGACATACCCAACCGCGGTAGGCACCCTCCACAACTGCTGAAATGCATAACATGCATTGACCTCGGGACCGCAAACGTCCGGATCTGGTTGCGATCCGCGCGGGTGGACGACATGGGTCTTTCCAGCCGCGTGTGACGTGAGTTCTCCGCTCAGGGGTCGGCTTCAACGAGCATCCGCACCATGCCGCGATGGGCGTGTGTCCTTGTTCGGTGAGGGATCGGCGAGTTCAGTCGGACGCACTGCAAGGCATAGGTGGCTGCCACTACAGTGCCGGGATGACGTACGGACTCTTCGGCAAGTTCTCGGCTCAG
>JBDTTS010000327.1:0-3170 GCA_039930525.1 Actinomycetes bacterium
CTTCGTCTGGCTCAACCGGTCCAAGGAGTCGATCGCCCTCGACCTGAAGACCGATGCAGGCCAACGGGCGGTGCAGGCATTGGTCGCCAAAGCGGATGTCTTCGTCCAGAACCTCGCCCCCGGAGCCGCCGACCGGCTCGGGTTCGGGTCGGCGCAACTGCGCGGCGAGCACCCTGGACTGATCCACGTCTCGATCTCGGGCTACGGCGCCTGCGGGCCGTACACGACGAAGAAGGCCTACGACCTGCTCGTGCAGTGCGAGGCGGGCCTGGTCTCGATCACCGGTTCGCCTGGCGAACCATCCAAAGCGGGCATCTCGGTGGCGGACATCGCCGCCGGTATGTACGCCTACACCGGGGTGCTGACCGCCCTGCTACGCAAGGGCCGCACCGGGCAGGGAGCGACCGTGGAGATCTCCATGCTGGAGGCCCTTGGAGAGTGGATGGGTTCCCCGATGTACTACTCCTGGTACGGCGGCAAGCCCCCGGCTCGAAGCGGCGCATCCCACGCGACGATCGCCCCCTACGGGCCATTCGCGTGTGCCGGGGGCGAGCAGGTCTTCCTTGGCATCCAGAACGAGCGCGAGTGGGCGATCTTCTGTGCCAAGGTGCTCGGCACGACCGACCTGGCCACGGACGAGCGGTTCGTCACCAACAGCCTTCGGGTGACCCACCGCCACGACCTGACCGCTGAGATCGCGGCGAGGCTCAGCACCGTCAGCGCCGACGACGCCCTGGACCGGCTAGAGGCGGCTGGCATCGCCAACGCACGGCTGCGCGACCTCACCGGGCTGGTCGAGCACGAACAGCTCGCGGCCCGAAACCGCTGGCGGGAGGTCGACTCCCCGGTTGGGCCGATCAAGGCGCTCGTCCCGCCAGCCACGCTCGACGGCGACGAACCAGTGATGGGGCCGATCCCCGCTCCCGGCCAACACACCCAAAAGATCCTGGCCGAGCTCAACCTGAGCGGGACACTGAAGGACTGAGGACTGATGAGCTTCGAAAGGAACGACCGGCCCAGCGTCACAAGCGTCCTTGCCGAGTGGGCTGTCACCGTTAAGCCGAGCGCCGAGGACCTTGCCCTGGCCGACCGCGCACTGCTGGATACCGTCGCCGTAGGGCTCGCCGCCCGCGAGGAGCCGATCATCGACATCGCCGCGGTCCTGCCCGAAGTGGCGCAGTGGGCGGTGGCCTGCCACATCATCGACTTCGACGACCTGCATCTGCCCTCCACAACGCACATCAGCTCGGTGTGCGTCCCCGTAGCGCTGTCACTGGGCGGAGGAGCACGCAGCTATCTCGCCGGCGCCGGTGTGACGTCCCGCGTGGGTACTGCGATGGGTGTTGCGCACTACGCCGCCGGGTGGCATGCGAGCACCACAGCTGGTGCGATCGGCGCTGCGGCGGGAGCGGCAGTTGCCCTCGGTCTCGACGCCGACGGGGTCGGACGAGCCATGGCGCTCGCGGTCCCGGCGGCCGGTGGGGTTCAGCGCAGTTTCGGCACCGACGCCAAGTCGCTGCAGGTCGGCTTCGCCGCAGATGCGGGCGTGCGGGCTGCCCGGCTGGCCGCGGCCGGCGCGAGCGCGGACCCGTATGCCGTGGACGAGTGGATTGGCCTGCTGGGCGGGTCGGCCGAGAAGCTGGATTTCTCCGGCTCGGCCATTCCCGCCGGCCTGGCGATCAAGCTTTACCCCTGCTGTTATGCCCTGCAACGACCCATCGGCGCGGCGGCCAGCTTGCGCGCCGAAGCCGTTGATGTGTCATCGATCCAGCGGATCGTGGTGCGCACGCCGAGGATAACCGTCAAGCCACTGATCCACTCCCGACCGCGGACCGGCCTGGAGGCCAAGTTCAGCCTGGAGTATGCCATCGTGGCGGCGCTGCTCGAAAAACACATCGGCTTCGCGACGTTTAGCGACGAGCAGGTGCGCCGGCCCGAGGCCACCCGGCTGATTGAGCTCGTCGAAGTTGACCTCACCGACGGTGGAGACCAGCTGCTCTCCGGCGAGGTAACCGTGGAAGTGCACACCACCGACGGGGTCCGCCGGGGCACCTTGGCATACCCGCCCGGCTCCCCGCAGAACCCGCCCACACCTGAGCACCTGCGCCTGAAGATCGCGGACTGCCTGGCCGGCATACCGGTCCAGCCCGACGACATCACCTGGGCATCCGCGGCGGGCCTGTTGCGCACTCACCTGACCGCTGCCCCCTGGGTGAGCGCACCCCGCCACCCAGCCACCCCGCCACCCCGCCACCCGAGCTACCGGACTGACGACCACGCGCAACACCGCGCGCACAGCAAGGAGACCACCATGGAAGGCCTGTCCAGCGAGGAACGCGAGATCGTCATGCTCGTAAGGCAATTCGTGGACAGGGACGTGAAACCCGTCGTTCAGGAGCTGGATCACACGAACACCTACCCCGAGAAGCTCATAGAGACGATGAAGGAGCTTGGCATCTTCGGGTTGGCCATCCCGGAGCCGTGGGGCGAGTCCAAGGTGAGCACCCCGTGCTACGTGCTCGTCACCGAGGAGCTCTCCCGCGGCTGGATGAGCCTGGCCGGGGCGATGGGAGGTCACACCGTGGTCGCCAAGCTCATCCAGGACTACGGGACGGCCGAGCAGAAGGACGGGTACCTGCCCCGGATGGCCACCGGGGAGCTGCGGGCCACCATGGCACTGACCGAGCCCGGCGGCGGCTCCGACCTGCAGGCGATGCGGACCACCGCCACGCGGGATGGTGACGAGTACGTCATCAACGGCTCCAAGACCTGGATCTCCAACGCCCGCACGTCTGACCTCATCGCGCTGCTCTGCAAGACCGACCCTGCGGCCCGCCCGAAGCACAAGGGTGTCTCGATCCTGTTGGTGGAAAAGGGTCCCGGGTTCACCCTCTCGCGCGACCTGCCCAAGCTCGGATACAAGGGCGTGGAGAGCTGCGAGATTGCCTTCGAGCAGATGTGCGTGCCAGTCACCTGCCTGCTCGGCGACTCCGAGGGAACCGGCTTCGCCCAGATGATGCGTGGGCTCGAGGTCGGCCGGCTACAGGTGGCGGGGCGCGCCCTCGGAGTCGGGCGCGCCGCCCTCGAGGACTCTGTGCGGTACGCCCAGGAGCGAGAGAGCTTCGGGGTGCCGATCTGGAAGCACCAGTCGATCGGCAACTACCTGGCCG
>JBDTTS010000328.1:0-3169 GCA_039930525.1 Actinomycetes bacterium
CCCCGCTCGATCGCCTCTTCACGGCGTTCCTTGGAGAACCATGCTCTGATCTTGTTGCGGGCCCGCGGGGACTTGACGAAGCCGAGCCAGTCTTGGCTTGGCCCGGCGTCTTGCGCCTTCGACGTGATCACCTCGATCACGTCACCGTTCTCGAGCACCGAGTCGAGCGGCACCAGCCGGCCGTTCACCCGAGCCCCAACCGTTCGATGTCCAACCTCGGTGTGCACGGCATAGGCGAAGTCAACCGGTGTTGCCCCCGTGACCAACGCAACGACGTCGCCCTTGGGGGTGAATACGAAGACCTCGGTACCGCTGATCTCAAATCGCAGTGAGTCGAGGAACTCACCGGGGTCAGACGTCTCTTGCTGCCAGTCGAGGAGCTGGCGCAACCAGGTCATGTCGTCTTGGGCCGACGAACCTGCCCCTGTCTCTTTGTACTTCCAGTGCGCGGCGACGCCGTACTCGGCTCGGCGGTGCATAGCGTGCGTACGGATCTGAAGTTCAACCGGTTTGCCCTCTGGGCCGATCACCGTCGTGTGCAGCGACTGATACATGTTGAACTTGGGCATCGCGATGTAGTCCTTGAACCGCCCCGGCACCGGGTTCCATCTGGCGTGGATGACACCGAGGGCGGCGTAGCAGTCGCGGACCGAGTCGACGAGAAGTCGCAGACCAACAAGGTCGTAGATGTCGCCAAAGTCTCGGCCGCGCACGATCATCTTCTGATAGACGCTGTAGTAGTGCTTCGGACGTCCCGTCACGTCGCCGTCGATCCGTGCCTCACCGAGCGCTTGGTCGACGTCGTGGATCACGTCGGCCAGGTACTGGTCACGGCTGGGTGCGCGACGCTCGACCAGGCTGACGATCTCTTCGTAGACCTTCGGATAGAGCGTGGCGAACGAGAGGTCTTCGAGCTCCCACTTGATCGCGTTCATACCGAGGCGATGTGCTAGCGGCGCATAGATCTCAAGCGTTTCGCGTGCCTTCGTCTGCTGCTTGGCCTCGGGCAGATACTGCAGGGTGCGCATGTTGTGCAGCCGGTCGCAGAGCTTGATGACCAACACCCGGATGTCACGGGCCATGGCAACGACCATCTTGCGCGTGGTCTCGGCCTGGGCCGCCTGCCCGTACTTGACCTTGTCGAGCTTGGTCACACCGTCGACAAGGAGCGCGACCTCGTCGCCGAAGTCGTCGCGCAACTGTTCGAGTGAGTAGTCGGTGTCTTCGACCGTGTCGTGCAACAGCCCGGCACAGAGCGTGGGAGGAGTCATGCCCAGATTGGCCAAGATCTGAGTGACCGCGAGCGGGTGAGTGATGTACGGCTCACCGCTGCGCCGCAGCTGAGTCTGGTGCTTGTCCTTCGCTACTTCATACGCATACTCGATGATCTTCAGGTCAGCTTTGGGATGCGCCGCCCGCACCGAGCGAAAGACCGGCTCGAGCTCTGGGTGGTTAGTGCGGTGTCCACCGCCGAAGCGCGCCAACGCTGCGCGCACCCGAGTCTGCGGCTGCCCGGGAGGGGAGACGACGGCGCGCTCGGCGGGTACTACGGCTTCGGTCGTCTCGTCGCTCACACTCACCCGCCCGCTGTCTACTGGCTGCACACTCTACCGGCGAACAACGCCGTGCTCATCTCCACCGAACTCACCGACCCGAAGCGAGGAGGCAGCCGGTCAGCGTTTGCGCTTCGGCTTGCGCCGGGGTTGGTTGCGCGGGCCACGCTGAGACGAGCCAGGCGAGCCGGCCGTCACACCCGGCGCAGACTCATCCCCGCTATCAGCGTTCGGCTCTGTGCCCTTGGCATCGCGCCCACCCGACCGGCGCGCATTGACACGCTTGGAGAGGGCTTGCATAGCCGGTTCGCGCTCTTTGAGTTGTACAAGCACGGGTGTGGCGATGAAGATCGACGAGTAAGTACCGACGGCGATTCCGATGAACAACGCGAGCGCAAGGTCCTTGAGCGTTCCGGCCCCAAGCACATATGCACCGACGAAGAGCAGGCTGGCGACCGGAAGCAGACCGACGACCGAGGTATTGATCGACCGCACCAGGGTCTGGTTGACCGCCAGGTTCGCAGCTTCGCTGTAAGTCATTCGGCTCGTCGCCTGCACGCCCCGAGTGTTCTCCTTCACCTTGTCGAAAACGACGACGGTGTCATAGAGCGAGTAGCCCAAGATCGTGAGCACACCGATCACCGTGGCTGGGGTCACTTCGAAGCCACTCAATGAGTAGATGCCGACCGTGATGAACACATCGTGGAACAACGCCACCAGGGCGGCTATCGCCATCCGCCACTCGAAGGTGATCGACAGATAAAAGACGATCAAGACGAGGAAGACCACCAGCCCGGTCAACGCCTTTTGGGTGATCTGCTCACCCCACGAGGGTCCGATCACCTGCGTCGAGACGTTCTCAAGGGGAACGTTGCAGGCCTCGGCAAGGGCTTTGCTGACTGCGCCGGTCTCGGCCGGCGTCAAGTCGACGGTTTGCACGCGCACCTGACGACCGCTCGACCCATTCAGCTCGGTGACGATCGGATCTCCTTCGGGCACCACAGCGGCTGTCGCGTCACGCACTGCCGTGATCTCGCAGTCGTCGCTCGGCACCGAGAAGACCGCACCGCCTGAGAACTCGACACCAAAGGTCAGGCCGTTGATGGCGAGCGATCCCAGAGCGATGACCAGCATGACGGCGGAGGCGATGTACCACTGCTTGGCACGTCCGACGAAGTCAATCGAGATGTCGCCGCGGTATAGGCCAGATGTGAAGGTGTTGATCCGACTCATCTCAGGCCTCCTTCACGGTGCGACGGCCGGCTCGCGCCGGTTTCTCCGTCGATATGCTCTTGGCCCCCAGCCGGTCAGGTGACAGACCCGACCACCTGCTGCCGCTGTTGAAGAACTTCGTGCGGGCCAGCAGCGTGACAATCGGCTTGGTGAACAGGAAGACCACCACAAGGTCGATCACCGTTGTGAGACCCAGAGTGAACGCGAAGCCACGAACGCCACCCACCGACAACACCCAGAGCACGACGGCGGCGATCAGTGAGATGAAGTCAGCGGCGATGATCGTGCGACGGGCCCTGACCCATCCCGCCTCAAGGGCGGTCCGCAGCGAACGACCGTCGCGCACTTCATCACGTATTCGTTCGAAGTAGACAATGAACGAG
>JBDTTS010000329.1:0-3161 GCA_039930525.1 Actinomycetes bacterium
GTAGAGGAAACCAAGGTCGTAATGCACCTCAGCGTTGTTGGGGTAGAGCCCGGCGGCAATGAGCCACGTCTTCTTGGCCTCGACAGCATTGCCCAGGTTGAACTGGGCCGCACCGGAAGCGAGGAGCGCCACCTGGTTCTTCGGGTCGACGTCGAGAATCTTCTGCTCCCACAAGACCGCGTTCTTGTAGTCGGTGGCGCCGAAGTAGAGGTCGCCGATCGCCTGGAGCGAAGCAACATCCTTGGGGTTCGCGCTGATCTTCTGCATCAGGGCGGCGAGCTTGGCCTGGTCGACCGGCGTGGCACCCGAGGCAGCCGCCGTGGTCTCCTGGCCCGTCGGCGTGCCCGAGATACCGGGGACCTCGGACTTGCCCATCTGGAAGACCGCAAACACGACGGCGATCATGAGCAGAGGCACCGCCGCCCACATCATCTTCTTTCGTGCTTGCTTGTTTGCCGCAAACGCGGCGAACGCGCCCGGGGCAGCCGGCGCGGCCACAGGAGGCTGGGATGGCGTGACCGGCCCGTCCTGGGCCATCGCGGCCATCGGGAGCGCCGCAACGAGGTCTTGCTCGGGGCCGGACAGGAGGGCAAACGCCTCGTCCACGTCTGTGGTTCGGGCCGCAGCCCAGGACTTCACCTCATGCGGTGCCAGCTCGAGGAACTCGACCAGCCCGTTGTGGGCTGTCTCGACGTCCGCATCGCTCGCGTTCTCGCGGAGTCCGAGCCGACCCAAGAGCTCATTCCTGAGCCCGGCCGCATCTGCGCGACCTTCAACGGACAGCGACTGACGAGTCATGATTTCCCTTGCTCCATTTCGCTCCCGGTTGGTAGCCGCGGGGGCTTCGGCTCTCGCATCTAGTCTCTATTTGAGCGATTTGGAGCACTATCCGTCGGGGGGCACATCTTGGATAGACACGACCGTGAGGGGTACACGATCAGGCGAGGCAGGGTATAGACGGATCTATACCCTCCGCCCCAACTCTGGCGGGCCCATGCTCAAGCAGAACTGTGAGTTGGGGTCAGGGACTGTACTTGTAGCCGCTGTGCGGTTCGCCGTGGCAGGTGAGGGTGCAGGAGCCGCTACCGGTTCCGGTGGACGTCCACGAGAGCGTCGTGCCGTTGGCCTCGACGTTGGGGGCGAAGTTCACCAAGCGGGACCCGTCCACCGCCTGCGCACCGACCTTGTTAGTGGTCGAGTGGAGCCTGAAATGGCACTCCGCGCAGATGGCGTTACCCTGGCCGTCGCCCGCGGTGTCGATGCTCGTTCCGCCCAAGCCCTTCCCAGCGAGCTTGGTCAGGTGCAGACCATGGAGCTTGAAGTTCGTGGCGGTGGCCGTCTCACTCTTGAAAGGCGCATCGCCGTGGCACACGTAGCACAGCGCGAAGTCCCCGGCTGAGTAGGCCGCGTTGGTCGACTTGAGCAGCCGGTCCTGGTAGTTCCTGATCAAGATCCCGCGGTTGCTTGACGTATGCGGCTGAAGGGCGCTGCCCGGCTCCGGCAACGGCACGTCGGGGGTGGTGCTGCTGGTATGGCAGTTCAGGCATCGGATCGTGCTAGTGGGGGTGAAGTTCCACAGCTTGTACGGGGAGGTCCCGGCCAGGCTGGCTGCCATCTTGGCGGTGGCGTTCTTCCCTGCCGCCTCGACCGGATGGAACGAGGGGTTGGCCGGGTTGAACTCCACGCCTTTGTCCAAGGCGTACTGCGAGGGCTTGAGCCCGGTGTTGGACGTGAGTGTGGTGAACCCGGAGTGGCACTTGAAGCAGAGCTGGTATTCGCGGGTGACCAGATTGGCGGGGACGACGTCAGTGTCGGCTCCGCTCAGGAACGTGTACGCCGGGGAGGCTCCGGCTGCGCCGTTCACGACCGAAACACCTGAGACACCGGCCAGTCGCCCTGACGCGTCCCAGCCAGTCGCCGTCTCTACGCTGCCGCGGCCGGCCGATACCGTGGCCTGGTGCGAGTTGTGGCAGTCGGCGCACTCACTGTGCCGCTTGCTCGCACCACCGAACTCGTCCAGTTGGGCAAGGGTGTGCTTGCTGGGAGCGATGGCGTCGTGGGAGTAGTACTCGCGAGCCTCAGGGTTGTTGACTGGTCGGACCAGATCGTACTGGGCCTTAACGTTCGCGTTGGATCCCGTCCCGTCATGGCAGGAGAAGCACAGAATGCTCTGTGAGCCTTTGACCAAGAGGGCGGGAGCCTGCGCCGTGTGCGCGCGGTGACAGATACCACACTGTGCCGTAGTGATGGAATAGGGACCGTGGACGCCGGGCAACCCAGTCACCAGCGGGGTGGCGGTCGCAGTGATCAGCGACCGAATCGTCGAGGTTGCCGGAGGCGTGGTCGCCGTGGTTGTGGTGGCGGGAGGGGTGGTAGGCGTGCTGGTCGCCGTGGTGGTTGTGGTGGCGGGAGGGGTGGTCGCCGTGGTGGAAGACCCTGCAGCGACTGTGATGCTGTAGACGACGCTGCCAACTCTCGCAGTTCCGTCGGTCACGCCCTGGTTGGTCCAGACTGTGTAGTCGTAGGTACCAGCCGCGGAGGGGGCTGTCATGGTCCCGGTGAAAGTCAGGTCGGGACCGGTGTTACCACCGAAGGTCGACCCGGTGCCGGCGGTGACCGGAACGATCCCGTACCCGCTCTTCCCGCCATTCGGATTCGCCACGAGGGTGATCGCAACCGTGTAAGAGGTGCCCGGCGCGGGGGTGACGGTGCTCGGTGTCGCCGTCGTGGTGCCGGCGGTGGCGGCCCCGTGACAGCCTGCGCATGAGGACGCTCTGGGGGTTGCCTGTGCGGCCTGCGGGCTCATGTTGAATGCCATGACCGCGGCAGCCAAGCCGGTTGCGAGCACCGCGACCTTCGGCAGGCTCGGCTTCTTCAGTCTGTAGATCTTCACTTGAGAACACCGGTTCTGATCGTCGACCTGGACTCGCCCACGTCAAGGCCGGCGCGCGCCTGAGCGCGCCGAGCCATGTCGTTGTTAGTGCGCTTCAAACCAAGCTCCGTTGGTTGATGATGAGCCGTTCCGTATGTGATCGTGTTGCTTTGGCCACAACAAGTATCTGTTTGAGCGCTTTGGATAACCATCCGCCGAGGGGCACATATCGGGTAGAGATGGCTCGATGGGCGGTGCAGCGGCAAGAGTTGGGGTGGCCCGGTCAACC
>JBDTTS010000330.1:0-3150 GCA_039930525.1 Actinomycetes bacterium
CACACTGGAAGATGTCGTCGAGGAGGTCGTCGGCGAGATACTGGACGAATTCGACCAGGAAATCCTGCCTCTGGAACGACTGTCGCCCATCCTGGTTCGGGTGCGCGGCGACCTGCTGATCGACGAGTTGAACCAGTTGCTGGAGCTGGGGATCGCTCACCCTGAGGTGGATACGGTAGGCGGGTTGGTGATGTCGGAACTGGGCCGCGTGGCGCAACCTGGCGACTCGGCAACGATCGGCGGCGTCACGCTGAAAGTGGAAACCGTGGAGGGACTGGCCGTGCAGACGGTTCTCGTCCACCTGCCTGAGCAATCTGACCCAGAAACAACGACCCCGCAGCAGCCGGAAGAACCGAGGGTGAAAAAGCAACGCAGTCGCAAGAACGACAAAAGCCAGACAAGTTAGCCGGGAAAAATCGTGTCATCCTTCACCGACCAGAGCTACCTTCTTGGCAGCCAGTACCGCGACTCGTCGAACCTCGACGCGCGCATCGCGGTGCATCGTCTGTTTAGCACGAACCCGATCGGGTGGTATCGCTGGTACTTCGACCACCTGATACTGCCGCCGGCCGCGGCCGTTCTGGACATCGGCTGCGGGCCGGCCATGTTCTGGTGTGACCAGTTCCAGCGAATATCGCAAGGCTGGCAGATCACGTTGGCGGATCTGTCACCGGGGATGACGGCGCAGGCTGGAGCCAATCTGCGGGCGGCTGGCGCGGCCAACGATCCCCGTTTCGACCTTCGCACCGCGGACGCCCAGAGCTTGCCCTTCGACGACCAGACGTTTGACGCGGTACTGGCCAACCATATGCTCTACCACGTGCCCGATCTGCCGCGGGCGCTGGCGGAGATGCGGCGGGTGCTGCGGCCCGGCGGCCGCTTGTTCGCTGCCAGCAACGGCGCGGGTCACATGAAGGAAATGGGTGACCTGCTGGCGTCGTTTGCCAGCGATACCTCAGTCCTGTCGGCGCCTGAACTTCGATTTGGCCTGGAGAACGGCAGGCAGCAATTGGCTACGCATTTCGCACAAGTCGAACGCTTCGATTACGAAGACAGTCTGGAAATCACCGAAGTCGCTCCGCTGGTTGCATACGTACTTTCCACACGCAACATGCTGTGGACCGCTGATGCGGAGCCGCCGCTGGATACGCTGACGCAATACTTCGAGACCGTTCTGGCGCGCGATGGCACGATCCACATCACCAAATCCAGCGGCTTGTTTGTGGCAAGGTGAGTTGCGTAAGCAATCCAGGTGCTGTTGACATTCCCAGACTTCAGCGTCTTATTGCTATGCGGGTGTCCTGCCACGCGGAGTGAGCATCCTTTGCGAAGTCACCCTCGAGCGCCCAGACGGTCACGAGCTTTCCGGCCCGCATCTTGATGCTGCCGAGGTCGCGATAGGCCCCGGGCGGCGGCGGCGAGCCAAGCTCTTCCTCGAACTCACGACGCGCGGCGGCGAGCGGATCCTCTCCGGGCTCAAACTCACCCTTGGGGATCGACCATGCCCCTTCGTCCTTCTTCATCCAGAACGGGCCGCCCATATGCACGAGCAACACCTGTTGGAGCCCTGGTTCCCCACGGTGAAGGAGCAGACCCGCGCTCTGTTTCTGGACCACGTGGCCAGCATGCCCTACGGACCTACCGGGGCGAAGGATCGCGGCCAGGACCACAAGTGAGTTGCCGACAGCCAAACCCGTCATCGGAGGGCGTCGCGTCTGGTCGGCTACTCCCCGGCTTCGTACTTGAACGAGACGCGGAGCTTCGTCCGATACGTGATCTCGCCGCCCTCTGCCAGGTGGATGTCCTGCGCGACAACCTCGGCGACCCTGATATCGCGAAGCGTCCCGCCGGCCGTGTTGATGGCAACGGAGGCGGCGTCCTCCCAGGACTTCGTACTTGTTCCGATGAGGTCTGTTACTCGATAAACGCTCACGCGACCCTCCTGGCCAGGCAGATGAATTGGTTGTGTCCCAGTGAGACAGTCCTACCCGACGGGCACTCCCGTCGACAAGAGGTCGAGGCGATCTCCAACGGCTACCTCACTGGAAGTGATCACCACGGTGCGGGGGCGGCTGCCACCGCAGCAGAAACACCGTCTCGATCCCCAGGAGAGCTGCCCCCAAAGAGCCGACGCTCAGCACGAACATCGACATTGTCCCCGTTCCAGCGGCGCCCAACCACCAGAACATGGCTGCGGCGCCGAGGAAGGGCACTGCGGCAGCAACCCACCATCTCGACGGTGACCTGCCGCCAAGCCCAGCGCTTCCCGGCTCCCCGCCCCGAGGCACAAGTACGCGATCTCCCGCGTGGGCGAGGGCCCGGCTGAGCAAGAAGGCGACGTCCGCACCGTCGGGCGCGGACGCGATGACCTTCCTCATCGCGTCCTTCACGTCGGCATAATCTCCGGCCTCAACCGCCAGCATGTCAAGAGCAAGCCGCTCATAGTCCTGCAGGGACACCTCAGCGCCGCTCCCAGCGACGTGCTGCGAGTAGTCCTCGACATCATCGGGGCACGTCATGGTCACCGCCTGCTCGACGAAGGTCATTTCTTGGAGGGGTAACCATCCCAGAGGGAAGGTGCGGGTTGTCGATTGGATCTTGGTCCTAGTACCAGTCAGTCGCTTAGAGGACGAGCCTGCTCAGGGCCCTTTCAGCCCCGCGTGTCGACGGCCCAACAGTTCCCGGCTACCAGCACCCTGACCACTAACGTAAGCGACATGCTCGAGGCCAGAAGGACCAGCATGTGGAAGAACCGCTACGACATCATCTCCGATGGAGCGCGCCTCGCGACCTGGGACGAGTCGGCGTGGAAGGTTGGCGGCACGGTGGATCTGGACGGTCGGCACTACGACGTGCGCGCCAACATGTGGGCCACCAAGTACTCCATGGTCGACGGGGACGGTGCGCTGATTGCCTCGGCGGACCGGGTGGGTCGCAAGAACTGGACTGTCGGCGCGGACGGCCGAACCTACGAGTTCCACCGCGTGTCAATGTGGCGCCAGGAGGAAGAGCTGCGGTCCGAGGGGCGGCCGGTGGGCTCGGTCAAGCGGAACAGCATCTGGCGCGGCGACGCGGTGGCGGACCTGCCCGGACTCCCGCGGCCAGTGGAGGTCTTCGTACTCGCCGTCGTCCTGACCATGTGGGACTTGG
>JBDTTS010000331.1:0-3144 GCA_039930525.1 Actinomycetes bacterium
CCCCTACGAGCTCGAGATGACGATGCACGCATCCGGCTGGGCCTTCCTGCAGGATGGGCGTCCGGATGCCGCGCACACGGAGTTCGAGAGCGCCAGGGCCGATGCGGCCGCCCGTGGCGACGCGTTTCAGGTCGCGCGGGCTCTCGAGGGACTGGTCGCCCTTGGTCGACTGGCAGATGAGGACGTCACGGCACTGGAGACGGAGATGCTCGAGATCCACGATCGCCTGGGCATCATCGCGACCCCGACGTTCCCGACGACGCCCGTCAGCCAGACGTAGGACGACGCGGGCGCCGAGGGCACCCGCGTCGTTGCGCCGTACGCGCGATCCGCTCGACGTCTACTTGAGGCCGGTGCCGAACTTTCCGTCCCATGGCCACGGCTTGCGGACGACGATCATGATGTCGCTGTCCGTGGCGCCGATCGCATTGAACTCGGCGGTAGACATCCCCTGCTTGGTGACCAGCTCGGCCTTCAGTGTCGCCGCCTGCTTGGTCCGGAGGATGATGCACGGGTTCTTCGCGTACTGAGCGGACGACAGAGCGGAGCACATCGGCACCCAGCCCCAGTAGACCTTGCTGCCAGAGGATTCGGCGACCGCATTCTGAAGTGCGCCGGTCGACAGGTTCTTGGCCTTCCAGGCGGTCGGACCTGACGAAGTATCCAGCCAGGTGGCTCCCAGGCAGACGTCGTACGAGTCGGCGTTGCGCGCGGTCAACCCGGCCTTCTTGATCGTGTCCTTCGGGTAGATCAGCGTGACCGAGAACTCAGGCGTCGTCGGCGTCACGCCCGTGCCCTGCACGCGCACTTCGGAGGTCTGACCGAGCGTTTTGGACGGGTTGGCACACGTCCCCTGCTCGAAACCCGAGAACTGGGTCGTGAGGATGACGTTCTGTGTTCCAGGAACGTAGAAGTCGTCCGTTGTCTTGATCCGACCGTACGACTTCTGGATGAAGCCCGTCCCGCCGACCTTGGCGAGGCTGTCACAGGTGGTCCCGTCACAGGCGGCGAGATCGCTCACGACCTGGAAGCTGGTGCTCGTGGCATTGAGGCTCGGTGAGGTCGATGCTGCGAGCGTTGTGGTCGCTCGAGTGGCGCCGATCACGAGCGAATTGCCGAAGGAGGCGACTCCGCTGGAGGTTGGGGCCGTTCCAAGCGTCGCCGTCTGACCTGTCTCCTTGATCGTCACGGTGATCACGGTGTTCGACGAGTCGGCACCGGGCGATCCCGGGCCGGCCAGGTTACTGAAGGCATCGAGCGCCGTGACCGTGACCGGCGAGGACGTCGGGGCCGTCGCGCACGGGAGAGTCCCGCTCGCCGGCGGCGCGCAGAAGCTGTAGATGGGCGTGCTGACTTGCGTGTCGATCGGCTGCGCGGTGAACGAGATCGCAGCAACGGGTCCAGGTCGGATCCTTCCATCTGTCGGCGCGAGGGTGACCAGGTAGTTGCCGCGCATATCGGCGCTGGCACCGTCGGTGATCGAGTTCACTGCTGGCGTCAAGGCGATCGGGTAGCCCGCTCCCGCTTGAGCGAAGGCCTGCGAAAAGACGGCCGTGTCGCCGTTCGCCAGGGTTCCGGCTGTGATGGTCGGCTTCCCGGCTGAGGAGTTGGTCCCATTCGCCTCCCGGGCATCGGCGGCGGCCATGACCGTCACGGGTCGCTTGCTGATATCCGCCGTCGTCGAGTTGACGCTGATCTGCGTGTACTCATCGACGAGTGGCCCGGTGAGCTCGAAATCACCCACTTCGGCAGTCACCGTCTTCGTCACCCCGACATTCTTGTTGGCGTAGTCGGCAGTGGCACCTGTCGCGATGTCGCAGCTCAGCCCGGCCGCCGCGGGGGCGACGGAGCATCTGCTGATCGTGGCTGTCGTTGTCCCGTCATAGACCCTTGTCGTTGGCGAATCGAAGCTGATGACCAGCGGGACAGGGGTATAGGTCACAGTGGCCTTGAAGTCGATCCCATTCGCCACACCTTCGTCGCCATCCGTGTTGACGATCTTGAGCGTGTTGTCGCCGCGGCGGAACCAGCCCAGCTGGGACGTCGGGAATGTCCAGTGCTCGGTGCCATCGAAGTTCTTGAACTGGGTGCCGTCGGATGCCGGCTGTGAGCCCAACAGACTGTCGTTGAGATAGAGCGTCGCCGAGTTGTCGGCGAGGACGTCCACCGAGATCGAGGCCGACGCCGCAGCTGGGAGTTGGAAGGTCGTCGAGTACTCGGTCGTCGGAAACGCGCCGGTGTACGGCGCGGAACTCCCAGCAGTGTTGATCCACAGGGTATCCGGCAGAAGGCCCCAGTGACTATTCGGGGTCACCAGTGTTGCGGCACCGGAATCTGAAGTCGATGGGATGACCCACGTGACCGTGCCTGTGCCGCTCACGATCGTCTTGACGGTCGGTGCCGGTGCCGGTGTCGGTTCAGTCGCAAAGACCGCCGGGGCCGCCCAGATCGCGAGCATCGCCCCCACTACGACCGATGCAGGCAGCCAGCGAACGAGTCGTCGCCCTCCCTGCGGTGATCGTGAGGAATGGTCGGGGAGCGGCGAGAGGACGGGCACGGTCGAGCCTTTCGCTATCTGGGTGGGTCGCCGGCGGCGCATGCGTTCGCGCCGGCTCCATCGTTTCTGGGGAGGGCCGAATGGCCCTCTTAGGGCAGTACTTTCGGCCCCTCCCGCGAGGTTGTCAACCGGCCGCCTCGACATACAGCCCCACAGGGCGGGTTGCCCGGACAGCTGGCGGTGCCGACTGGCACCAAACGGCCCGCCGGGAGCCGGCGGGCCGTCATCGCGATCGGGCAAGCCCGCCGGGCCTAGACCTCCTTGAACTCGCCCTCGACCGTCTCATCGTCGGCGGTAGCCCCTTCGGCGGCCCCCTCGCCCGCGGCCCCTTCAGGCGCGGAGCCCTCGCCACCCTCGGCGCCCTCACCCGGCGCCCCGTCGCCACCGGCGGCAGCCTCGGCGGCCGACGCCTGATAGGCCGCCGCGCCGACCTTGTTGAGGGTCTCGGCCAGGGCGGTCATGCCGGTCTTGACGATGTCCATGTCGCTGCCCTTGAGCGCCTCGCGCAGGGATGCGACCTGGTTCTCGACCTCGAGCTTGTCCTCCGACGCGACCTTGTCACCCAGGTCCTTGAGCACGCGCTCGGC
>JBDTTS010000332.1:0-3137 GCA_039930525.1 Actinomycetes bacterium
GACCCGAGCGGTCCGGGCCCACCAGTAACGGTAATGCGCAGACGCCCAGCCCTCGGCTCGGCGTCCAGCAGCTCCTTGATGCCCGTTCGAATCGTCTCGTGGTCGGGGGCGGGCAATCCCAAGCCGGACGCGGAACGGTCGAGTCGGCGCAGGTGCCGAGTCAACGCAAACGGTGCACCCGCCGTGACCTTGCAGGTCTCGAACACGCCGTCACCGACGGTGAATCCGTGGTCGAAAGGAGAGATGCGAGCGGCGTCCGGCTCAGAGAGCTGGCCGTTGACCCAAACCTTCATGACCACACCTCTGGGGACTCGGTGGGAACCGGAAGACACTGCGTAACCCTGAGACACACTTGCACCGCGACTGCCACTGAAAGTTATCGCACCTGGGTGTCGTGGGCGGCGACCTCGAGCAGCCGGCTCGCCTTTAGTTCGGTCTCCTCCCACTCGCGAGTGGGGTCAGAACCCCAGGTAATACCGGCTCCCGTGCCGAAGTAGACGTGCTTGGCGTCGGCCCAGAACGTGCGGATGCCGACAGCAAGCGATGCCCGGCGTGACTCGGAGTCCACCCATCCGATCGCCCCGCAGTACGGTCCCCGCGGCGCCATCTCGATCTCATCGATCAGCCGAACTGCCGACGACTTCGGCGCCCCGGTGATCGATCCCGGCGGAAACGCCGCTTCGAAGATCTCGGCCCACCCAACATCGGGACGAAGGGTCGCCTCGACAGTCGATACGAGGTGCACCAGACCAGGGTGCTCCTCGTGGCGCAGCAGCGACGACACGTGCACGCTGCCAGTGCTCGCGAACCGCCCCAGGTCGTTACGTACGAGGTCGACAATCATGATGTTTTCGGCCGTGTCCTTGTCGAGCAGATCGGACGCGGTACGCCCGGTTCCCTTGATCGGCGAGGATCTGAGAAACTCTCCGTCGCGCTGCAGAAAGAGCTCGGGCGAGGCACTGACAACCTCGACGCCGTGATCGGGAAGCATCACCACACCCGCATGCGGTGCCGGGTGCTCTCGTGCCAGCAATGCAGCGAGGCCACGGAGGTCACGGCCCGCCCTCGCTGCGGCCAGAACCCGACAGATGTTTGCCTGGTAGACCGTCCCAGCCGCGATGGCAGCCCGAATCTGGTCGACGGCATTGACGTACTGAGCACGTGACATCGATGACGTCCAAGCGTCCCGAGATATGGGAGTCCACCACGCCCCGGCTTCAACCGGCGACTCCGTCGAACGCTGCTCGACGTGGCCGAACCGGGCTGCCGTCAGGTGCCCCTCGTAGGTATGCACCACCGCCCACCAGCCACCACTATCGAGAGCGGCCGGGTCGTGGCTGACCTCTAGCAGGTCGGTCGCGACCACATCGCCGAAGCGCGCGAAGGGTTGCATGCGGTCAGCTGCCGGTCAGTCGAGCGGCCCAGCGACACCTTCGGCCGCCGCCACGAGCTCGGGGAGCAAAGCATCGACGGCGTCGAGCTGCGGAGCAACCTCACGGTCGACGTTCATCGCTGGAACATGCTCGCGCAGCACAGCATGCGCGGCGGCAACAGCGGGACTCGGCGGGGCCGTGTCAGCACGCAGGTCGATTGCTTGCGCCGCGCACACCAATTCCACGGTAAGCACGCTGCGCACGTTCTGCACGACGTCGCGCAGCTTGCGCATCGACGTCCAGCCCATTGACACGTGATCCTCTTGGTTGCCTGACGTCGGAATCGTGTCGACGCTGCTCGGGTGGGCAAGCACTTTGTTCTCGCTGACCAGAGACGCCGCCGTGTACTGCGCCAACATGTAGCCGCTGTTGGTGCCAGCGGCCGGAGCCAAAAACGGGGGCAGGCCGCGCGAGAAGGCAGGATCAAGCATGCGGTCGGTCCGCCGCTCACTGATCGACGCTAGCTCTGAGATCGCAATGGCGAGCATGTCGCCTCCGAACGCAAGCGGCTCGCCATGGAAGTTCCCCGTCGACATCACTTCGTAGTCGGTGCCGTCCAGCGTCGGGACGATGACCGGGTTGTCGACAACCGCGCCGAGCTCGGTCGTGAGGACCGACGCCACGTGGCTCAGCACGTCGCGCACCGATCCGTGCACCTGCGGCGCGCACCGCAGCGAGTACGAGTCCTGCACTGCGTGCTCGAGGTCGTGGCGGTGGCTCGCGAGCAGCCCGGAGCCAGCCAACAACCGCCGAAGGTTGTCGGCTACCTGCAGCTGACCGACGTGCGGACGAATGTCGATGACCCGGGCGTCATAGGCGCGGTCGGTACCGAGCAAACCGTCCAGCGACATGGCACACGCCAGATCGGCCGCCTTGACCAGCAGCCGCGACTGGTCGATCGAGAGGGCCAAGCGAGCCTGCATCGGCTCGGTACCGTTAATGAGGCTCAGACCCTCTTTGGGCTGGAGCACCAGCGGCTCGATGCCCTCGGCCGCGAGCAGCTCCGCCGCCGGACGCCCCTTGAGATCGCTGTCGCCGGCTCGGCGCAGGCGTCCCTCACCGACCAGTGGCAGGGCAAGGTGAGCCAGTTGCGCAAGATCTCCAGACGCCCCAACGCTCCCCTGTCCGGGAATCACCGGCACCAGGCCGCGTTCGAGCATAAGCAGCAACCGCTCAGGCAGCTCCACTCGTACGCCGCTGATCCCGACCGACAGTGTCCGTGCGCGCAGCAGCAGCAGGGCACGCACCACGTCGTCAGTGAGCGGATCGCCCACACCTGCGGCATGTGACCGGATCAGGGCAAGCTGCATGGCGGCGAGATCACCTGGGGCGATGCGGGTATTTGCCAGCGCGCCGAACCCGGTCGTGATGCCATACATGACACGGTTCTCGGCCACCGCACGCTCCACCACCTCGCGGGTGGGGGCCATGCGGGCAGCGACGCCGTCGTCGAGTGCGGCACGCCGACGTCCCCTTGCGACGTCGACGACCTCGTCGATGCTGAGTGGGTCGCCGGTGACGACGAGCGGATCAGAATCTGAGGGTGGGCTGCTGGGCGGCTGGGTCACGGCATCGTGGGGCACCGGGCCAAGGTATCCCCTCAGCCACGCCGCCCGCTTTGGTCTGACCTGCGCCGATCGGCTATCGTGGCCGTTCGCCAGCCCTCACGAGGGGCTGGATTCGCGGACGTAGCGCAGCTGGTAG
>JBDTTS010000333.1:0-3129 GCA_039930525.1 Actinomycetes bacterium
CGCATTGACCGAGAACGCCTGTGCTTCATGCGTTTCCGCGTCATCGACGGCGGTCCACGCAGCGGCGTTGACCACGATCTCGTGACCCGTCACGGCCGCCAAACAGGCATCGGGATCGATGATGTCCAGCACCTCCCGGTCGACAGCGGTGACCTCGTGAGCGCCTGGCGTAGTGCCCAGTACCGCGACAAGGTCCTGCCCGAGCATCCCGGCGGCACCGACAATCAACCAGCGGCTCATATATGTGGCCCTACGGGCAGTTTGCACATGTCGCGAGGCTATCGGGCGGGCCTGCTGGCCTGTCGGACAAGCCCGTCACCCTTGAGCCGCCAGACGGTCAGCGCTAATGCCGGGTCAGCTGAGTCTCGTTGGTCAACAACCAGAAAGTCGCCGGGGAACTTGATCCCGCATGCGGCAAGGGTCTTTGTCACGCCGACGGTGGATGGGGCATGCGGGGTTGAGCTGCCGGGTTGGAGGACAAAGAGGTCAGTGGGAGGATTCTGGGTGCACTCGGACCGGAGCGCGTTGAAAGCGGCCGGCCAGTCGATCCCAAGCCAAGGGTTGGCGTAGCCGCTGTGGTTGAACGCAAAGAGCGCCCCTGTGGAGGTGAACACGCCACCCACGCGAGTGGCGATCGCTATGGCAGGAACGCCATCTGCGCCGAGAGAATCCCCAGCGGCGGCCACCCAGTCGATCCATGCGGCATCTGCCCTGGTCAGCAGGAGTCCGCGGAGCTCCGGGACCGATGTCGACGTCTCCTGGGACAGCAAGGGCGCCGTTCGATACGGCGCTGCGATATGTGCCATGACCGCCAGGGCCACCATGATCATTACCACGCAGCCGATCAGTGACGGCAAGCCGCTGGCGCTGCTTCGAAGCAGCGCTGCCCGCTGGGTCAAGAGCACCAGACCGATCCCCATTACGACTGCCCAGAGGGAGCCGGCCCACATCAGCTGGCCCATGATCGGATTACTCGTCCCGATGGCGCTAACGAGCGGCGCCGCCACGATCGCAGCCCCCCCGAAGCCGATCTGGAGTGATCGACTCACGGTGGAGGTGCGCAAGGTCCAGCCGTTGGCTCCCAGAATCAACACCCCGATGATGCCCGCCGCGCCGATGAATACGACCAGTTCCCCGAGGTAGGACCAGAGCTCGAGTCTTGCCGGGGCAATCAACGCGTTGAGCTTGGGCAGGGCGACCAAGGCAAGGAGAAGAAGCGCTCCGAGAGCCCACCTGATCCAGTCGAGGACCCCTCCCGCGTTACCGGCACGTGGTCTCGCCTTCAGGCGGAACGTCGCCACCAAGAGGGCGAAGATGACCAAGGCGGGGAGGACTGCCCGGACAGTCACGAACAGGGAGTCTTTGTAGATGGTCATCATCGGTGCCAAAGGATGGCCGAAGGCGTCCCGCACCGACTTGTCAAAGAACAACGAATAGGCATTCTTGAGGTAGAAGCCTGTGGGGCATCCGGACACCCACAGCACGACAAGCACGGCACCTGCCCCTGTGCAAACAGACACCAGCCGTTTCCAGAGCCTCAGGCTCGGGTTTGGAATGACGAGCGCAAGCGCAAGGATCATCGCGAAGGCCACTGCCGAAGTCACCTTCGCAAACACGAGCAAGGCCGTGACCGCACCGAGTCCGGTCCAGACTCGCCAGAGCATCCAGGATGCTCGCTGATCATGCCGCGCGGAGGCTCCCACGGCGAGCGAGACGACGATGAGCGCGACGCCGAGCTGCGCAAGCCATGACCCGAGCTCGTTGTAGCCGATATACCTCGGAGGATAGCTCCAGGAAAGGAACGTGCCGACCTGTGCCATGAGGAGGACGAACACCCATCCAGACCCCGGAATAGTGACATTCGTCCGGCGCACGACGGCACGCGCGCACCCGACGAGCACGACGCTGAGCAGCGCATAACCGAGCAACCGCAGGACGCGAAAGACGAGAACACTCTCGCCGGTCAAGCTGTACAGCGGGTGGAGAAGGTGCTGGAAGCCCCAGGCTTCTCCAACGGCCAGCCGGTTGCTGGCAATCATCGTGTAGACGAAGGCCTCATCGGTCCAGTCGAAACCGCGTCGGAGCGTCCACGCGATGGCGGCATACGTGATGACAACGGTCGCAGCCAAGAACCAGAGCGGTAGGAAATGCAGCGTCTGTTTGGCGCGCGATCGTCTGATAATCGCCTCACTGACGGCTCCATCGAGACTTGCCGTCACCCGGCTCATGGCTTTGGTTCCAGAAGCAGGGGGCGCATCACGAGAGGCTACCGGATGCGGTCACCATCACAGGACCGACCGCACGCTAGCCTCGCCCCATGAAGGGAATCATCCTCGCCGGGGGCTCCGGGACGCGACTTCATCCCATCACCCGCGGCATCAGCAAGCAGCTGATGCCCGTCTACGACAAGCCGATGATCTACTACCCGCTCTCGACGTTGCTCATGGCCGGGATCCGAGAGGTCCTGATCATCACGACGCCTCAGGACCTGTCGCAGTTCGCTGGGCTGCTCGGCGACGGCTCGGCCTGGGGCATCAGCATCTCGTATGCCGTCCAGCCCAGTCCCGATGGTCTGGCGCAGGCCTTCATCATCGGCGCCGACTTCCTCGGCACGGACTCGGTGGCACTGGTCCTGGGCGACAACATCTTCTACGGAACCGGCCTGGGCACCTCGCTGCGCAAACACACGGATCTCTCGGGCGGCCACGTCTTCGCCCACCATGTCTCGGAGCCCAGCGCCTACGGCGTGGTCGAGTTCGACGAGGAAGGGACCGTTCTGTCGATCGAGGAGAAGCCGGCAAAGCCTAAGTCCAGCTACGCGGTCCCCGGTCTGTACTTCTACGACAACGACGTCATCGGGATCGCCCGAGACCTGGCGCCAAGCCCCCGCGGCGAGCTTGAGATCACCGGGATCAACGAGGCCTACCTGCAGCGCGGTGACCTGACCGTCACCGTCCTGCCGCGCGGTACCGCTTGGTTCGACACCGGCACCTTCCAGGGCCTGCTCGAGGCCAGCCAGTTCGTCAACGTCGTGGAAGCCCGACAAGGGCTCAAGATCGGCTGCGTCGAGGAGATCGCCTGGCGCAACGGCTGGCTGACCGACGCCGAGTTCTCCGACCTGGCCGACCC
>JBDTTS010000334.1:0-3128 GCA_039930525.1 Actinomycetes bacterium
CGTCGGCGTCGCCGTGATCGGCCCCGAGCGCGTGGACGACCCCCCCGATGCCGATGAGATCTTCGCGGTCTCGCTCGCCCCTCTGGCGGCGCCGTTCACCACCCCCCTTCCCATGATGGTCCGCGACTTTACTGTCGAGGTGCGGCTGATGCCGGATCAGGTGAGTGGCCCGGTCGGACCGCCCGGAGACCTCGGAGCCACCGCTGAGAGCCGTGTTGCGGAGCTGGGGCTGCTCGCGACCGACCGGGTAGCCGCGATGGGGGCCCTCGAGGGGTTGGACGCCGTCGTGGACCAGTGGCTGGCGCCGCTGGCCGCCGGAGCCAGTGTGGTGTGGGTAGGGAACCCAGTAGCCGAGCGCTGCGTCTCACGATGGGCGTCCGAACGGGTGACAGCGGTCACCGGAACCCTGCCTGCGGGCGTGACCACCCCTGACTCGATTCGGATCCTCGCCTGAGGTGTCCGTATCCTGCAGAGCCGGCCACTACCGTTGACCGATCCGCCCACGCGACCACGAGGACTCCATGACGCCCACCGCTCCACTGGAGGAGCAGGACTCCTCCGGTCATCCGCGGTTGCGGCGGACCCTGAAGTGGCTCGCGGTGATCGTCGTGCTGCTGATCGTGGCGGGTGCAGCAACCGGCTTCTACCTCTACCAACGCTTCGAAGGCAACATCGATCAGGTCGATGTCTTCACCTCCGACAACGTGGGAACAGATCGTCCGACGAAGCTGGCACAGTCGACCGAAGACCAACCAGAGCCGCTGAACATTCTGGTGATGGGGTCCGACACCCGAGCGGGGCAAGGCAAAGGGTACGGCCCAGAGGCCGCGATCACCGGCGCTCGATCTGACACCACGTTGCTCGTTCACCTACCCGCCGACCGGCAGAGCGCGCAGGTCGTCAGCATCCCGCGGGACACCATCTTGAACATCCCCTCCTGCAAGACCCAGGACGGCGAGTCCACCCCCTACACCGATCGGTTCAACTCTGCCTTCTCGACCGGTGGGCCTGGCTGCACCATCAAGACCGTGGAACAGAACACCGGGGTGTTCATCGACCACTTCATCATCGTGGACTTCTCGGGGTTCAACGACATCGTCGACGCCCTCGGAGGAGTCGACGTCTGTCTGCCAGAAGCGGTTGTCGAACCCAAGAGCGGCCTCAACCTGCAAGCTGGCACGACCACGGTCACGGGCGACCAGGCACTGGCCTTCGTCAGAGTCCGAGCCATCGGCACGGGGAGCGACATCGATCGGATTGATCGCCAGCAAGCCTTCCTGTCGTCACTCATCACGAAGGCGAAGAGCTCCAATACGCTGCTCAACCCCGTCAAACTGGTGCGATTTCTTGAGGCCGCCACCAAGTCACTGACGACTGACCCTGAGCTCGCGAACCTCAACCGCATGCGACAGCTCGCCCAAGAAGTCCGCGGGATTCCCCCCAAGGACATCACCTTCGTCACCACTCCCTGGATCGTGAACCCCGACGATCCCAACACCGTTGTCTGGAATAAGAAGAAGACCAACGCGTTGTGGTCTGCGATCGCTGCTGACGAGTCGTATCCTCCCGAACCACCCGAACCGACCGTTATCGATGGCGAGCCTCTGACAGTGCCCCCAGCATCGGTGTCAGTGCGGGTCCTCAACGGCACCGGCGTAGATGGAGTCGCAACAACCGCAGCCGCCGATCTCACGGCCAAGGGCTACTCGGTCATCGGCGTTGGCGACGCAGAGAGTCAGGACTTCATCTCAACCGTGGTCCGGTACGACGAAGTGAGCGCTGATGCGGCTCGGACCGTCACCGCCGCAATCCCGGGATCAGCCCGCGTGCTGCGGACCGGCCTAGGCAGCACCGTTGAAGTCATCGTCGGTGACGATTGGCCAGGCGTTGACCGCGTGGTCGTCAAGAAGCCTAAGGACGCAACCGGAATACGTCAGGCCAACGACAACATCTGCAACGTTCCCGGCTGAGTAGCGCAGCCCTAGCCCACACCATCAGCGGTCGGCGAACCGTCCAGCGCTCTCTGCCGCATAGACAACGCCAAGGAAGACCGCCCCGAATGCCAAGCCCTCGGTGAGCACCCCGAGGGCGGCAAGCACGATGACGAGCGCTGCACGGCCCAACGCCCCGAGGCCGATGACACCTAGCCAAAGTGGCGGCGACGCGTCAAGCACGCGCTCACGAGTCGCGATGTCTACCCGGTGAAAACCCAACACAGCGACCCATGCAAGCGTGATCGGTAGCGCGTCCGGCTCGACGACGGCAGCCGCAGCAAGCACGACCGCTATCTCCAGAGCCCATGTCGATGGTGGGATCCACGCCGCCACTCGAGTAGCCAAGGCGCGGCGAAGCGCAGAAAGCTGGGGATCCTGACGACTGATGAGCCGGGCGAGCGGGCCCGGATCGCACTGCTCGAAGAGCTCACGCTGAGCGGCGGGCAATGGGCGGGGGGCACCCACCAGAACCAGACAGATCAGCGCACTCACGCCCGCCAGGACCGCGA
Organism: Actinomycetes bacterium; assembly: GCA_039930525.1. GTDB lineage: Bacteria > Actinomycetota > Actinomycetes > JAHEKZ01 > JAHEKZ01 > JAHEKZ01. Next base: position 2,504 of record JBDTTS010000334.1, read on the forward strand.
GCACCGCCAGCAGCACGGCGGGCGCAAGAACCAGCAGTCCGATCACCACCACGGCTGCGCCGTCGCCTCGCGAGACGCTAAATGGCAACCAGGGGGGAACTGCCCGACCCGGAGACGGGGGCAGGGGTGGCAGCTCGGGCTCGTCGAGCCGGTCCAGAGGGAGCCGAATCGGAACGGGGCTGCCGCCCCAGCCGCGGGCACTCCGACTCGCGTCGGCCGCCAGATGCGCGACGATCAACATCGCCAGGACGGCGGAAGCCAATGCCCAACGGGGGGCACCAGCCTGAGCGGCACCCACCGCGAGCCCGATGACCAGGGCTGCCTCACGCAGCCGGTCAGTGGCGACATCGAGCCAAACCCCGAACGTGGTGACCGTTCGCCGACCTCGGGCCAAGATCCCGTCCACTCGGTCCAAGACCACCGACAACAGCAGGAAGAGCGCGGCGACTGCGGCTCCCGTGCGCGTTCCCGTGGATATCAGTAGGCCAGCCAGCAGCGCGGTGGCGACGCTCACCGCGGTGGCGGCATGGGCTCCGACTCCGAAACGCCAGGCTCGTCGTGCCAGCGCCTCTGCGGCCCGTCGTCCAACCAGAGTGTCGATCAGACCCTGTGGCGCCCCTGCCGC
>JBDTTS010000335.1:0-3118 GCA_039930525.1 Actinomycetes bacterium
TCTGAGCAGCCGTCGCCGCCAACTCCTCCACCGTCGCCGTCGTCTCCGACACCGTGGCCGACTGCTCATTGGCAGACCCGGCCTGCTGCTGGGCTGTGGCCCTCATCTGCACGGCTGCCTGGGCAAGTTGTGCGCCATGACCCTGGGCCTGAGCCACCAGAGCTCGAAGCTGTTCCAGAGTGTTCTCGAACGACTGAGCGAGCACTGCCAGTCGTTCGTCCTCAAAGTCGACAGGCAGAGCCACGGCGAGGTTACCTCCGGATACCTGGTCAAGGGCCTCGGTCAGGTCAGTGAGGCGAGCATTGAGGTGGTCGCGCTCGTCGCGCGTCGTACGCGCACTGTCACGGCCGCGGCGGAAGTGTCTGGCGTACGAGAAGACGGCGTAGCAAAGGAGCGGCACCCCGATCGCCAGCAGCGCCACGAGCAGCGGCGACGCCGCAGCGGTGATTCCCGTCATGATCACCGGCTCAGATGCCGTGATGTACCAGTCGTTGTCGTTGACGATCTGCAGAGTCTCTGACGGGTCCATCTCGACGTACGCGACCCGTTCGTCACCTACTGTCGTGAGACCCGAGGCGTCGAAGGACGCCATGGCGCTCTCGAATGTGAGGTCGTCGCTCTGACCAAAGTCGGTCTCAGAAGTCTGCGAGATACGGCTGTCGATGGCGACCAGCGCAGTGCGTTGAGTGACCGCACGCATGGTCGCGTCTCCCTCACGCTCCAAGAGCCCGGCCCGAAGTGCATCGAGTCGCAGTTCGTAGTAGAGGACTCCTCGCTTCTTCCCGTTCACGACGATTGCCGTGCCGTTCGCCATCACCCATTCGTTGGTCTCAGGCGAGAAGTAGGGCTTCGACTGGTAGAGCCAATCAGTCGGCAACAACAGGACGCTCTGGAAGAAGGGGAGTTTCACATCGGCATTGGGCTCCAGGGTGACCGTCGGCGACTGGGCGCCGTTCACGACCTCCGCTATTTCCTCCCCCGTCTGTGCATCGGCATAGCCGGAGCGGGCCACCGAGCCCGGAAAGAGCGTCTGGATGTAGGCAAGGAGGTCGACGATCTCTTGACGCGTCTTGCCGTCGGCCGCCACCTTCTGCTGCGTGGAACCAGGTTCTTTGAAGAAATCTTTGAAGATGTCGTCCTGCGCGGTCAGCAGCCCAATGGCGCCCGCGCGTTCAAACTGCTTGCTCAGCAGCACCTCGGCGTTTGCCGCGGCGGTCTGCAGCTCGGTGTTCTGAGTGCTCGCCGCCTCATTGGCCGACTGGGTCGCCTGATATGTGACGCCGACAGCCGATGAGAGCAGCACGAGGCCAAGCACCAGCGCCGGTCCGCGCATGCTTCGCACAGCTGCCCTCCGTTCACCACACCGAAATCTCTTCGAGGGAATCGGCAGATGGGGGCCAATGGTTAAGGAGTTACGACACCCTCAGGAGGAACCCCCGTGCTATTCGGCCGCGCATCCGCCACGCTCCCCACCCCCAGCCAAGCCCTATCTGGGCGCCACGAAGCCACCTTCGCCCTTCCCGAAGCACACGCCGTGCTCGGGACACCCGTCGCCGGACCCGTCCCGGACGGCATGGCAGAGGCCTTCTTCGGGATGGGGTGCTTCTGGGGCGCAGAACGTAGGTATTGGCAGGTGCCCGGCGTCTACACGACAGCTGTCGGTTATCAGGGCGGCATGACGCCATTCCCCACCTACGACGAGACATGCACCGGCCAGACGGGTCACACAGAGGCGGTCCGGGTGGTCTATGACCCGGCGATCGTGTCGTACGCCGAGCTCTTAAAGGTCTTCTGGGAGACGCACGACCCCACCCAAGGATTCCGGCAAGGAAACGACCGGGGCTCGCAGTACCGGTCAGCCCTGTACTGGACCAGCGACGACCAGCGTCAAGCTGCTGAGGAGTCCCGTGAGATCTACCAGGCGGCCCTGATCAAGGCTGGACTCGGAGCAATCACCACAGAGCTGCTGCCCGCTCCTCAGTTCTACTACGCCGAGGAGCCGCACCAGCAGTACCTGGCGAAGGTGCCAAACGGCTACGACTGCCACGCCACCACCGGGATCGCCTATCCCTCGGCGTGAACCAACTTCTTGCCGAGTGTCAGCCTGGGTGCCGCCACGGCTCACCGAGTGTGGAGTTGGTTGACGCATTTGATCACCGAGCGTCCACCTGAGAAAACTCGGCGAGCCCTTGGATGACCTGCAGCCGGGGTACGGTCGAGGGGTACCGAACTCCATGCCTGGACGGGACTGGACCGAGGTTGCCGATGTCCATGGCCTCGTCGCCTTGCTGGGCGAACCCAACGCACGTGCGCGTGACAAGACGCGCAACCAGCTGGTCGCCACTTACCGAGCCTGGCTCGCAGCCACACCCTTTTGCATCATGGCCACGGCCTCGGCCACCGGCGAGTGTGACGCGTCGCCGAAGGGTGATCCGGCAGGTCAACTCGTGCACGCTATCGACGACACCACCATCGCCCTCGCCGAGCGTCCAGGTAACCGCCGAGTAGATGGCTATCGGAACATCTTGTCGAACCCCCACATCGGGCTGAACTTCTTCATCCCCGGTCGCGGCGACACCTTACGCATCAACCGAAGGGCTCGCCTATTCACCGATGCGCCCTTCTTCGACGCCATGGTCGTCAAGGGCCACCGACCGATCATGGCCGTGGTGGTTGAGATCGAAGAGCTGTACTTCCACTGCGCCAAGGCCTTCCTGCGCTCACAGCTGTGGGATCCGTCGACCTGGGACCCCGAGGCGATCGTGCCGCGACGCGCAATAGTGGCCCACGAGGCTGAGCCGAACAGCATGTCGCTTGAACAACTCGACAACTACTACCGAAGGGACAACTACGCCGAGGGCCTCTATCCGGCACCGCGTCCAAGCCGCTGAGAACCGTTTGCGATGTCGCCTAGGTGGCGAGAAATCCAAGTAGGTCTTGACGTGTGAGCACTCCGATGGGCTTCCCATCCTCGAGGACGACCACGGCGTCCGCCTTCTCCAGGGCCGCCACCGCGGCGCTCGCCGGTTCTCCCGCACCGATTCCTGGCAATGCCGGTGACATGTGATCCTCGACGCGGTCGGAGAGCTTGGCATTTCCGGTGAAGAGGGCATCGAGC
>JBDTTS010000336.1:0-3103 GCA_039930525.1 Actinomycetes bacterium
CAAATGCGGGTGGTCGCCATGGCTTGCGACCGTCATCGCGGGAGTCCCGTTCGCGCTCGTCCATGTCGAACCGCTCAGGGTCGCGCCGCTGCTGGCGGCCGGGATCGTGCTGGGCATCGTTCGCCAGTACGGCGGATTGAGCGGGGCGATGCTCGCACACTGCGTGGTGAACACGGTCGGTGTGATCGGCATCGTGTCGGCGTAGGGAAGAGCGACACATCAGGAGGGTGCGACGAACCCGCCGTTAGTTTCTGGGGGTTCTGGCACGACGGTTGCGGGCTGAGCAGTTGCAGCCAGGGCGCCTGGGCTGGACGGCTCACCTGCCTGCGCGCGTCGACTGCGTTCGGCCAGAACGACGCTGAGAAAAAGCTCAGCGCTGACTCCGGCAGGTGGTGGCGGTGAGACCTGGAGCGCAACCTCATTGGCCAGCGACCGGCCGATGGAGCTGCGTGGTTCATCCTTTAAGGAGCCTGCACGAGAGAGGAACTGACGGGCGCTGAGGGCGGTGGCTGCCTGCAGATGGCTCAGGTCGAGGGCGGCCGCCCACGGTCGCAGGCTGGAAGGAACCCAGGGTAGGGAATCGTTCTTCCCTGACTTGGGTGCGCGTTCGCGGATGACCACCGTGCCTGCGGCGTAGTCGCCGACCCGTTTGCCCTCAGGAGAGAGCAGGCTCGTGATGACGGCGATGGCCCCCCAACACACGTAGATCTCGACGACGGCCACGAGCGCCCTGACCAGTGCGTGGCGAAAGCGGATCGCGCCTCCATCGTTGCGCACAGCACGTAGGCCGAGAGCTAGTTTTCCGACCGTACGCCCCCGCGTCAGAGTCTCCATCGTTGCCGGGTAGCCGACGACGACGGCGATGGAGGCGACGAAGAAGTAGACGAACGCCAGCACATCGTCGGTGGCGGATGCGACAACGCCCACTGAGAGGGCAATCGCGATGAGTGCGACTACCTGAAGGATGAGGTCGATCGAGAAGGCCAGACTGCGGCTGGGGACCTTGGCGAGCCGCAGGTCCACGACGACTGCGTCACCGGTGACCAGCTCGGATCCGTCGGCGCTTGCGTATCCCCCTAGCTGCGACATCGTTCCCCTTCAGCCACCAAGATCGCGGCAGTAGCCGCTCGTGTGGGGCTATTCTGCCCGAACCATGGACCTTGACCGATTCGTCGCCACGCATCGCGCTGACTGGGATCGCCTCCGCCAACTTACGAGGCGCTCCAGACTCTCCGGTGCAGAGGCCGACGAGTTCGTCGACCTCTACGGGCGCGCATCCACGGACCTGTCGGTCGTGCGGTCGGAAGCCCCCGATCCGTTGCTTGTCGCTGAACTCTCCACACTGGTCGCGCGTGCCCGCGGTGTCACGACGGGAACGCGACGTTTCACCACCGCCGACGTCAGCCGGTACTTCGTGGTGACGTTTCCCCTGCTGGTCTACCGAGCGCGGTGGTGGGTGGCCGGTGTCACCGTTGGGTTCATGGTGGTGGCGTTTGCGCTGGGGGCTTGGGTGGCCACCAACCCTGACGTGCAGGGCGCGCTGGCACCGCCGGCGTACGTCGACCGGCTGGTCAATGAGAATTTCGAGAGCTACTACTCATCAGATGCTGCCGCCTCCTTCGGGGCGAAGGTCTGGACGAACAACGCCTGGGTGGCCGCGCTCTCGTTGGCCTTCGGGGGTCTGCTCGGCCTGCCCGTGCTGTGGGTGCTCTGGCAGAACGCATCCAACGTTGGCGTCGTTGGCGGATTCATGGCCGCGAACGGTCGACTCGACCTCTTCTTCGGTCTGATCCTGCCGCACGGGTTGCTGGAGCTGACCGCCGTCTTCGTTGCGTCAGCTCTGGGGCTTCGACTGGGCTGGACTCTGGTCGCACCAGGTCCGCGAACGAGAGCGGAGGCCTTCGCTTCGGAAGGCCGTTCGACGTTGTCGGCGGTCGTCGGCCTGACCGTCGTGCTGCTCATCTCTGGCGTCATCGAGGCGTTTGTCACGCCGTCGGGGCTACCCACGTTTGCGCGGATCGCGATCGGCGTCGTCGCACTCACCAGCTTCCTCACCTACGTCGCAATACTCGGCGGACGAGCCGATCGCGCTGGACTGGGGACTGATCTTGGTGAGGATGACATGGGTGCGACCCGCCCCGTTGCTGCGTGAGGGAGATCAGCTGGGAGCCCAGCTGTCAGAGCCGTCCAGCGGCTTTGAGCGCCAGGTAGCGGTCGGCCAGGGCCGGGGCCAGGTCACCCGGAAGTGCATCGACAACCTCGACGCCGATGCGGGTGAGCTGGTCGGCGACCGCGCGACGCTCGAGGCCGAACCCGGCGGCCGCTGCGGCGCGGTAGGTGGCGGCCAGATCGCTTCGGTCGGCCAGCATCTGCGCGACCGATGGATCACTGGTGGCGGCGACCAGCACCTGGTGCCGGCCGGTCAGCTGCGGCAAGACAGGAAGGGCGCCCTGGCGCAGTGGAGCGGGGTCAAGGGCAGTGAGCAAGACCACCAGGGATCGATGTCTGGCCCGGCGCACGATCTCGGCAGCCAGGCGTGACCAGTCAGTCTCGATGAGGCTGGCGTCGACGTTGGCCAGCATCGAGGTGGTCGCAGCCATGAGATCAGCGCCAGACTGTCCTTGGACAGCGCCCCTCACGCCACGGTCCCAAGCCAGTACGTCCACCCGGTCGCCGGCGCGCCCGGCCAGCGCCGCCAGCAACAGAACCGACTCGATACCGGCATCAAGTCGGGGAGCGTCGCCCACACGTCCCGCTGACGTTCTGCCGCAGTCGAGAACGATCAAAATGTGGCGATCTCGTTCGGGACGCCACGTGCGCACCATGACGTCGGAGGCGCGCGCGGAAGCTCGCCAGTCGATAGACCGCACGTCGTCGCCGACGACGTACTCACGGAGTGAGTCGAACTCCGTTCCTTGGCCCCGTTGCAGCACAATCGTGCGTCCCTCGAGGTCGCGCAGTCGAGCAAGTTTGCTGGGCAGGTGCTTCCGCGAGTTGAACGGAGGCAGGACGTCGACTCGCCAAGGCACTGCCCGACTCAGCTGTCGCCCTGCGAGCAGCCATGGCCCGAGGGAACGGATAGTCACCTTGTCGGCATGACACG
>JBDTTS010000337.1:0-3101 GCA_039930525.1 Actinomycetes bacterium
CCCAGGGGAGTACGTCGAGGTCGGCGTGCGGCTCGTCAGCCCTGATGGTGGCCGGCTCGCCTACTCGGTCGACGTCACCGGCGATGAGGTCTATGAGCTCAGGTTCCGCGACCTCGCGACCGGTCAAGACCTGCCCGACCGCGTCGCCCATACCTACTACGGCGGTGCCTGGTCAGCTGACGGGTCAACCTTCTTGTACGTCGTGCACGACGACGTCTTTCGCCCCTACCAGGTGTGGCGCCATGTCGTCGGAACGTCGGCGACCGACGACGCGTTGGTGTACGAAGATCTAGACGCGCAGTTCGACGTCGTCGTGTGGGGCGACCGAGCCGGCGACCTGATCGTTATCCGCACCTTCAACCGCAACACGTCCGAGGTGTGGCTGGTGGACTCGCACCGGCCGCTTGAACCAGCGTGGGTGGTGGCGCCTCGGCGTCGCGGGCACGAGTACACAGTCGCCCACCTTCCAGGTGCAGGCCGGGGCGAGCTGCTCGTCGTGTCCAACGAGATGGCGATCGAGTTCCGACTCATGAGTGCCCCGGTTGCCACGTCGACGCCGGATTCGTGGGTCGAAGTCATTCCAGCGGCGCGTGATGAACGACTACACGATGTTGACGTCTTCTCGCAGCATGTGGTGCTGAGCACCGCCTCGGCGGGGCAGCAGCTGCTGCGCATCGTGCCCCGAGCCGCGCTGCAGTCTGGGGGCCCGCTCGATCTTCAGAGCGCTCGAGTCGTCGAGTCTGGTGTTTCGGCTGGGCTGCTCACCCTTTGGCACAACGAGGAGCCAGACGTCACGTCAGTCCTGATCGAGGTCGAGTCGTACATCGATCCGGGCCAGTGCGTGAGCGTCGAACTCGAGTCGGGCGAACGCACGGTGGTCCATCGTCGCGAGTTGCCGAACTACAACATTGATGAGTATGTCACCGAGCTTCACTGGGTGACGGCTCGCGACGGTGAGCGGGTACCGGTGAAGTTGGCCAGGCACCGCGACACCGCACTCGACGGGACGGCGCCGGTTCTGCTCTACGCCTATGGCTCGTACGAAAGCTCGTTTTGGCCGGGTTTCGACGGCTCGCTCCCAAGCCTTCTTGACCGTGGGGTGGTCTTTGCCCACGCACTGATTCGCGGTGGCGGTGAGATGGGACGCCGTTGGTACCTCGATGGATTCTTGTTGCACAAACGCAACACGTTCACCGATTTCATCGATGTGGCAGATGCATTGGCGATCGAGGGTCTGGTTGACGGTTCGCGCATCGTCGGACGCGGCCTCTCGGCGGGAGGGTTGCTGCAGGGCGCCGTCTACGCCATGCGCCCCGACCGTTGGCGCGCCGTCGTCGCTGAGGTTCCGTTCGTCGACGTCATCAGTTCGATGCTCGATCACACCATCCCCCTCACGGCGAACGAGGTAGATGAGTGGGGTGACCCGCGGGTAAAGGAGCAGTTCGACTACATGCTTTCGTATTCGCCCTACGAGAACGTTCCAGCGTCAGGCCGACCTGAGCTGCTGGCCACTGGTGCTCTGCACGACCCGCGAGTGCTGATCCACGAGCCGGCCAAGTGGGTGGCGAGAATCAGGGCGACTGCTGGTCTCGACGATTCGCGCACGCTCTTTCGAGCCGAACTTGGTGAGGGCGGCCACAGCGGGCCGACCGGCCGCTTTGCCCACCTGGCGTATGAGGCCGAGGTGGCGGCTTTCATTCTGCAGGCCGTAGACAAAGTGACCACCTGACCGATAGATCCGGCGACCACGGTGCGCAGGCTGCTGGACGAGCAGCCGACCCGTTGTCTTCTTTGGCGATGCACCGCACCCTGGGCACATGTTCGAAGAGGCTCAGCTCTATGCCCCCGTCACGCGCGAGGACGGCGAGGTGACGGTGCATCTCGCGTCGGACCACCCCGGAGTCGCCGATGCCAGCTACCGGGCGCGGCGCAACGCGATCGCTGAGGCTGCCCTCGACTGGCGCCCCGGCGACCCTCTGCCGCAGATCGACTACACCGACGACGAGCACCGGGTGTGGCAGGTCGTGTGCGCCGAACTTCGAGCCAAGCACCAACGACTCGCACCGGACGAGGTGATCAGGGTCGGTGAAGAGCTGGGGTTGCCGACTGATCACATCCCACAGCTGAGTGAAGTCAACGACCTGCTCGCACCGCACACCGGATTCCGCTACCAGCCGGCGGCCGGCCTCGTTCCCCTCGCAGAGTTCTACGGCTCGCTGGCCGACGGCGCCTTCTGGTCGACGCAGTACATCCGTCACGCGTCCCTTCCGCTCTACACCCCCGAACCTGACGTCGTCCACGAGGTCATCGGGCACGCGACGACGCTCGCGAGCCCCCGTCTGGCCGCGCTCTATCGAGCCGCCGGGGGAGCCGCTCGGCGCTGCGAGGCGCCCGAGGCGCTGGAGTTCGTCAGCAGAGTTTTCTGGTTCTCTCTTGAGTTCGGCACGGTTCGCGAACACGGACACCCCAAGGCATATGGGGCGGGGCTGCTCTCCAGCTACGGCGAGATTGAGGAGTTTGTCGGCGCCGACCTGCGCCGCCTCGACATCCCGCTGATGGGAACGATGACGTACGACATCACGCACTACCAGCCGGTGCTGTTCTGCGGCGAGTCGTTAGAGCACATCGAGGACGTCGTTGGCGGCTTTTTCGAGGAAGCCGACGATGCTCTGATCGAGCGTCTGCTGGCGCTGGTACCTGCTACCTGACGTTGGCGGTCCTGCTGCGGCACAGACTGGGCGAGAAGGCAAAGGTGACGGCAGGGCGTCCAGCGCGGGAGTATAGCCAAGTGAAAGCCTCAACCCCCGAAACGTTCGCCGACCTTGGCCTGCATCCTGAGCTTCTGGCTGCGCTGACTGCACTCGGTTATGAAGAGCCAACCCCGATCCAGCGTGAAGCGATCCCGCTGCTGCTCGAGGGCAATGACCTGATCGGACAGGCCGCGACGGGCACCGGCAAGACCGCGGCCTTCGCGCTGCCTGTCCTGCACCACCTCGCGGAAGGGCGCCGAGGCAACCATCCTTCAGCGCTCGTGCTCGTCCCCACTCGCGAGCTCTGCATGCAGGTCTCCGAGGCGCTGCACCGCTACGGCAAAGGTCGGG
>JBDTTS010000338.1:0-3097 GCA_039930525.1 Actinomycetes bacterium
CGGGCGAGTCGCCCGATCAGCCCCCGACAATCACACGGACGCCGTGCTCTTGCGGCTGCTGATCACCTGGTCGACGATTCCGTACTCCTTGGCGTCGTCGGCGGTAAGGATCTTGTCGCGCTCGATGTCGTGACGCACGTCTTCAGGCGTCTTGCCGGTGTGCGCAGCGAGGATGCCTTCCATCTCTTCGCGCATCCGGAGAATCTCGTTGGCCTGGATCTCGATGTCAGACCCTTGGCCGCCACCTTCGGTGTACGGCTGGTGGATCAGGATGCGCGAATGCGGCAGCGCCGATCGCTTGCCTGGGCTGCCGGCCGCCAACAGCACAGCGGCAGCAGAGGCTGCCTGGCCCAGGCAGACCGTGTGCACGTGCGGCTTGATGAACTGCATGGTGTCGTAGATGGCCGTCATCGCGGTGTAGGAGCCGCCGGGCGAGTTGATGTAGATGGAGATGTCGCGGTCGGGGTCCATCGACTCAAGGCAGAGCAGCTGCGCCATCACGTCGTCGGCGGACGCGTCGTCAATCTGCACGCCGAGGAAGATGATCCGCTCCTCGAAGAGCTTGGTGTAGGGGTTGTGCAGGCGCTCGCCCTGAGCGGTGCGCTCGCGGAACTCCGGAAGGATGTAGCGCGCCTGCGGTGCCGAACGCACGGCGTCGCCAAAGGTGGGGCTGGCGCTCCACAACTTGCTGGTGCTGCTCACGGTGGTGGGGTCCTTCCGTCGAAGTCGAGTCGGAGTGCTCAAGGTCAGGCGTTGGTTCCGCCGCTGCCGGCGACGTCGCGAGCCTGGCTGACGACGTGATCGACGAAGCCGTACTCCTTGGCCTCCTCGGCGGTGAACCAACGGTCGCGGTCGGAGTCGGACTCGATGGCATCAAGTGGCTGGCCGGTGTGCGTAGCGATCAGCTCGGCCATCTTCTTCTTGGTGTAGAGCATCTGCTCGGCCTGAATCTTGATGTCGGACGCAGTACCACCGATGCCACCGGACGGCTGGTGCATCATGATCCGCGCGTGCGGCAGGGCGTAGCGCTTGCCCTCGGCACCGGCGCAGAGCAAGAACTGGCCCATCGACGCGGCCAGCCCCATGGCCACCGTGGCGACGTCACATGGAACGAACTGCATCGTGTCGTAGATCGCCATGCCGGCAGAGACCGAGCCACCTGGCGAGTTGATGTAGAGATAGATGTCCTTCTCTGGGTCTTCTGCAGCCAGCAACAGCATCTGCGCCGAGAGGGCGTTGGCGATGTTGTCTTCGACCTGCGAGCCCAAAAAGATGATCCGCTCACGCAGCAGGCGCTGGTAGACGGAGTCGTCGAAGCCGTTGGCCGGAGCCTGCGGAGCCCGCGCCTCGGGTTGGGACAACCCCGGGTAGGGCAGTGGGAGGCCAGTCGTCGCGCTATCGGTCACGAGTCCACCTTTCACATCAAGGACGTACGTTGACCCTAACGTCGGAACACCCCGGCGCCATCCGAAGTGCCGGGGTGTTCGCTGACGGAAGAAAGGGGCTAGGCCTGAGTCGGGGCGTCCTGGGTCTCGCTGTCATCCGACTCCGCTTCCACGGCCTCCGGGCTCTGCTCGCCGTCGTCGGAACTTGCAGACAACTCCACAACGTTGCCGGCGGAGTCGCGAACCGTGGCCTGCTCGAGCACAACTGAGAGTGCCTTGCTGCGACGAACGTCACCGACGATGGCACCCACCTGACCCGCTTGGGCAACAGCCTGGGCGAACTGGTCGGGGGTCATGCCGTACTGCGGGGCTTGGCGAATCAAGTACTCAGTGATCTCGGCCTGCGAGACCTCAACGTCGTCGCGGTCAGCCAAGGTGTCGAGGACGATGTCTCGTGTGAGTGAGTCACGCACCTGCGTCTCGAACTCTCCTTTGTGGTCGTCATCACCGTGACCGTCGCCGAAGTGATCGCCGAGGGCGCTGGCCACGACGCCCTCTGGAAGCGGTACGTCGACTGACTCGATGAGTGCGTCAAGCACCGCGTCGCGAGCTGCCATGAGCTGCTCGACCTTCTTGCGTGGCTCGATCTCGCCTCGCACGGTTCCTCGGAGCTCATCGAGAGTGTCGAACTCGCTGACGGTCTGGGCGAAGTCGTCGTCGAGCGCCGGCAGTTCGCGTTCGCGAACCGACACCACCGTGACGGTGACCTCAACTTCATGACCCTCGTGCTCGCCAGCATCCGGGGTGACGGTGAAGGTGGCCTCTTCGCCCTCCTTCAAACCGTCAACGGCCTCGTCCAGCCCGGGCAGCAGACCCTCGGTGCCGGCCTCGTAGGTGAGCCCAGACGCCGACAGGTCATCAATCGACTGACCGTCCTTTACCGACGCCAAGGTGAGCGAGAGCATGTCGCCTTTGGCGGTGCCACGGTCGACCGGCTTCAGCGTTGCGAAGCGCTCACGCAGCTGCCCGAGCTCGGCGTCGATGTCTTCGTCGGTAACCTCGGCGACCTCGACCTCAACCTCCAGTGACGCAAAGTCGGGCAGCTCGATCTCGGGGCGGACGTCGACCTCGGCAGTGAAGGTGAGTGCGACGCCATCGGAGAACTCACCGATCTCGACCTCGGGCTGGCCTAGCACTTTGAGCTCGTTCTCGGTGACGGCGTCGCCGTATGCCTTGGGGAGCGCCTCGTTCACTGCCTCGTCGAGCACTGCACCGCGACCGACCCGCTGGTCGATGATGCGCGCCGGGACCTTGCCCTTGCGGAAGCCAGGAATCGTGACCTGGGCGGCAATCTTCTTGTAGGCCGAATCGACGTTCGGCTGAAGTTCGTCGAAGGGGATCTCGATTGACAATCGCACTCGGGTCGGGCTCAGGGTCTCGACGTCGCTCTTCACGTGCCTGGCACTCCTTGGTCGCCCGGTCACTCCCGGGTGATGTCACAAAGACCGGTCAGCCTTGTGGTGGTCGGGGCGGGGAGAGTCGAACTCCCGATCTCCTGCTCCCAAAGCAGGCGCGCTAGCCACTACGCTACGCCCCGTCGCGAACGGCTAGTCTAGACGCCGACCACCGGCCACCGAACGTCGGTCGATCGGTCGCATCGCGGGTGTAGCTCAATGGTAGAGCCCCAGCCTTCCAAGCTGGCCATGCCGGTT
>JBDTTS010000339.1:0-3080 GCA_039930525.1 Actinomycetes bacterium
CGCCGGTGAACACCTGGATCATGGAGCAGCTGATCATGGTCGATGCGCTCAAGCGTGCCTCCGCAAAGCGGATCACGGTTGTCGCGCCCTTCTACGGTTATGGCCGCCAAGATAAGAAGCACCGCGGACGCGAGCCCATCTCGGCCCGCCTGATGGCTGACCTGTTCCGCACGGCCGGTGCGGATCGACTCATGGCGGTCGATCTGCACACATCGCAGATCCAAGGGTTCTTCGATGGACCGGTCGACCATCTGTTCGCTCTGGAGACGCTGGCCCACTACGTGGCGAGCCGCGTCTCTGACCGTTCGCGGATGACCGTGGTCTCGCCCGATGCTGGTCGCGTCCGCGTTGCCGAGCGATGGACCGACCGACTCGGAAGCCCGTTGGCGATCATTCACAAGCGTCGCGACCCCGACGTCCCCAATGAGGTCAAGGTGTTCGAGGTCGTCGGTCAGGTCAAAGGCCGCATCTGTGTGCTCGTTGACGACATGATCGATACTGGCGGAACGATCGTGAAGGCGGCCGAGACGCTCTTCGACCAAGGCGCGTCCGAGGTGATCGTCACGGCTACTCACGGGATCTTCAGCGGACCCGCCATCGATCGGCTCAAGAACAGCCGCATCTCTGAGGTGGTGGTGACCGACACACTGCCCATCTCTGATGAGCAGAGATTCGACAAACTGACGGTGCTGCCGATTGCCCCGATGCTGGCTCGCGCGATTCGCGAGGTCTTTGATGACGGCTCAGTCACGAGTCTTTTCGACGGCGTTGCGTAGCGGACGGCTCTGACGCGAGCCCCTTCCTCTTCTAGAACCACCTCACACCCGGCTTAGTCCGATTTGGCCCACCCACATGGCGCAACTGCGCCCCGAGGGGGTCAAGCAACGACCCGTCCTCCCCGATGTGCTCGGTAGCCGCACAGCACTGGGAGATGACAAATGAGCCACGACGCCCCTCGCTTTTACCGTCAGGTTGCTGGCGCGACGGTTGCCCTCGCCCTCGCTGCCGGGTTGGGCGTTGCCGTCATCGTTCATCCCTCGTCCGCCACCCCGCTCGGCGACCAACAGGCGTTGGGGCGGACCAGCATTGGCCCCAACCTGATCAAGAACCCGGGCTTTGCCGACGGCTTCAAGAGCTGGTCGCCGTCCAAGGCGAAGACAGGGGCGCTTCGGGTCTCTCGTGGGGGAGTCTGGGGAAGCCGGAAAGCCGCTGTCCTTCAGCCTCGACACAGGAGTACTGCCGTCCTGCGAGACGCTCGATCGACCGCGCCCCGCTCGGTTGACGGGATGCAGTATCAGGCCTCAGCGTGGGTCAAGGCGTCGGGACGTTCGGTGAACGGAGTCTTCAGGCTTGAGGAGTGGAAGGGTGGCGAAGTGGCGTCGTCCACCGGTGAGAGGTTCAGTGCCAGCACCAAGCGGTGGAGTCGCGTCACGTTCTTGAGCCGGGCAAAGCAGGCCGGGGGGTTTCTTCAGTTATCACTCACGGCCAACCGTGTCGGTGGCGAGCTCGCAGTGAAGGTGGACCGCATCGGGCTTCACCCCGTGAAGCGGTCGTCGCCAACACCTGACTCGACCGATGGGCCGACCGACCCGTCACCATCGGCATCAGCGAGCACATCACCTGAGCCGACTTCATCGACGACGTCGAGTCCCTCTCCCACGACAACGGTGCCCCCATCGAGCGGCGGAACGTTGTTCGGGGCCAGCGTCTACGAGAGCGGTCGGACCTGGACCAAGGCACTCGCCGACTCGCACGAGACCTACGGCGGCATGGAGGTCGTGCGCGCGTTCTACCCCGGCCTGCCCAGTGCGTGGCCAGGCCGTGCGGGCCAAGTAAACGGCCCAGTCGTTGTGTCGTTCAAGGCCAACCCGGTCGACATTCTGTCGGGCAAACACGACGCCTACCTTTCTAACTGGTTTGCCACTGCGCCAAAGGATCGGGAGATCTGGTGGACGTACTGGCACGAGCCTGAGGACGACGTCGAGCGCGGCGGCTTCACCGCGCAACAGTGGCGTGATGCCTACCGGCGGATCGCTGGAATGGCCGACGCCGCCAAGAACCCCAACCTCTACAACACCGTCATCTTGATGTGTTGGACGGTGAACCCCCGCTCGGGACGCTCCTTCGATGACTTCTTCCCCGGGGGCGACGTGGTGGAGGCGATCGGCTGGGACTGCTACAGCGTGGCAAACTCGAGCGTTGCCTATGCGAAGCCGGAAGAGATGTACGGCAGAGCCTTGGCAACGACCAGTGAGCTTGGGCTTGCGTTCGGAGTGGCTGAGACGGGCTCGCTGCTCGCTCCGACCGACCCCGATGGCGTCAAGCGCGCAGAGTGGTTGGGATCGATCGGCCGCTGGCTCGGCGACCGCGACGCCAGTTTCGTGTGCTACTTCGACTCAGTGGTCGGTGGTGAGTTCCGGCTGCAGGACGTTCCTTCGCAACAGGCCTGGCGCCAAGTCGTCACAGGAGTCGGTGACCACGACCCCATCTAGCCCGACCATGCGTTGCGCCAGCCTCTGGCTCGGTGCCCGGAAGGCGCCGAACGCCGGTTAGGTTTGGTTCCGGATGGACAGACCGGAGCAGACGGAGCAGGGGGTGGAATGGACGTGACACGTCGTCTTCGCATAGTCGGATTAGTGGCTGCGTTGCTGACCCTTTTTCTGATCTCCGCTGTGTGGGTCACCGCGCGGTCGGGCACCTCGTCAAGCCCAGTCACGGGGTCGTTGGCGAATCCGACAGGTGACACCCTGTTTGGCGCCAGCGTGTATGCGAATGGGCGTGCGTGGCCGCAAGCAGTGGATGATTCGAATGCGACCTTCGGCGGCATGGAGGTCGTGCGGGTGTTCTACGCCGGCTTGCCGAGTCGCTGGCCGGGCCGTGCGGGTCAGGTAAACGGCCCAGTCGTTGTGTCGTTCAAAGTTGACCCGGTCGAAGTCCTCTCGGGTGAGCACGATGTGTATATGTCGAACTGGTTTTCCGCTGCGCCGAGGGATCGGGAGATCTGGTGGACGTACTGGCACGAGCCTGAGGACGATGTCGAGCGGGGTGGGTTCACCGCTGAGCAGTGGCGCGATGCCTAT
>JBDTTS010000340.1:0-3071 GCA_039930525.1 Actinomycetes bacterium
CGCCTGAGAAGGGTTTGCCCGAGACGTACTACTGGGCAGCGATCGGCCTGCATGTGTGTGCCACCGTGGGCTTCGGTGCCCTCGTCGTCCGTGACGTGCTCTGGCCAGTCAACGACCCCGTGCGCAGCAGCCTCGGTGCGGACGATCCAGGGGGCGGAGTTCTGGACGGTCGCGGTGATCGCTTGGCACTGCGCCCGGCGTCTGAGCGCGAGTCGGCGAGGTCGCGAACGTCTACCAGTCGAACCCCGGCGGTGTCGGGTCGCATGCGCTGATCGCTTGCTGCCGGAACTCGGCGAGCCGGTTCGCGTAACTGCCCTTGGTCGCGCGATTGACAAGCTCGTAGGGGTCTTTGACGTAGTCGAAGAGTTCGCGGCGAGCTACCCCGTCGTATTCGACGAACAGGTAGCGGCTGGTGCGCCACCCACAGTAGGCGGGGTGCTCGGGCGACTTGGCTGCTTCGAGGACTACCCCAGTGGGACGGTCCGGCTGAAAGTAGCCGACCCCCTCTGGGTTGCTGACCGTGGTGTTTGTCGCGTCGAGGATGGTGGTTGTCAGGTCGATGTTGCGGAACGGCTGATCATCTTTCGACCCGGCTGGGATATGACCGTCCCAGCGAAGGAACATCGGGACTTCGGTCGACGCCCCGAAGGGGACGCCCTTTAGTAACCGCAGTCCGTGCTCGCCGAACTGGAGGCCGTTGTCGGACAGGTAGACGAAGAGCGTGTCAGGGGCGCGACCTCCGACGGCGTCGACGATGCGGCCGACCCCTTCGTCGACGCTCATCAAGGCTTCGTGGTGGGCCTGTAGCCGGTTCTGCATCTTGTCGTAGTCGACGGTGCGGTCCGGCCAGAAGGCTGCGCGCCTCTTGGTCAGGGTCAACACAGACGGTGGCAACTTCTCGGTGTGCCAAAGGCCCTCATGCCGGGGCGCCGGGATGAAGGGGGCGTGCGGCCCCGTCGTTGAGTAGAACAGCAGGAATGGTTGGTCGTTCGGGGTGGCATTGATGAAATCAACGGCCTGGTCAGTAAGGACGTCGGTGGAGTAGTCCCGTGGGGCGTCGCCGTGTGCTTCGTCGACCCCGGTGCCGTGCAAGATGTAGTTGTAGTAGGCGCCTGCGGCGAGGGCCGGCTTTCCGTCCGGGTCGTAGATTGCCCGGAATTCGTCCCAGCCGGGTGGGACGTAAGTGTCGTCTGCAAGGGCGTACCCGTTGAGGTACTTCCCGAACAGCCCGGTGCGGTACCCGGCGTTGTCGAGGGCGACCGCGAACGTGTCAGCTTCGGCGCCACTGCCGAAGAAGGTGGGCCATCCCCCGTGGGACCCCAAGTTCTTGTAGACGCCCGTAGTGTGGGCGAGTTTGCCCGACAGCAGCGCGGACCTGCTCGGGCAGCAGAGCGACGTGGGGATGATGCCGGTGGTCATGGCAACCCCGGCGTCGCGGAGTGCTCGCACGTTCGGCATTACGTCGAGGGTGCCCTCCGCCTGGTCGTCGGAGACGAGGACAACCACGTTGGGCACCCCGTCCTGAGGGACGTCCGGTGCTGACCTTGCGGTGTTTCCCCCCTTGTTGAAGACGGGGGCGGTGTCGGCTTCGCCGTAGGCGGCGGCCGGGGCCGCGAGTACGACGGCCGTGATGAGGACGGCGATTGGTGCCACCCAGCGCGTGCTCATGCGTGCCCCCCTCCGCTGCCGGGGGGCAATCCTACGGCGTCCGTCTCGCTGACGGTCAGGTGGTTGTGCGCCGCGCGTCAACCAGGGTACCCAAGGGGCCGCGACATGATGTCGTGGTCGTACACAGTGGTCATTCCCACTGAACGGAAGAAGCCGCCGGCATCTTCTCCACCGACGCCGCTGGCTGGCGTGATGGTGGTCAGGCGGGCATGGGTCCAGTCGCGTCCTGCGAACAGCGCGAGCGACTCGGCGAAGAGGGTGCGTCCGATACCGCTACGCCGCTCAGACTTTACGACGCCCAACATGCCAATGTGACCGGCCTCCGGCCGCATTGTGTCGAGGAAGTTGATGCACACGCCCACGGGCCTCTGTCCCCTGAATGCAATGAGTGACAGCCCGGCGAGGGCCGTCGCGTCGTTGCGCATCATGTGCTCGTAGTCATCACGCACCAGATGCCAGTTGCTACCAGGCGTCGGGAATGAGTCCTCGAGCACCGAAAAGCCGTCGTCGAGGTGCCGCTCGATGTCGTAGGGCACGACGCTTACGCCGTCTGGCGGGCTTGAGTCAAGCCTGCGGACCGGCATCTCGAGCAGGCTCAGTCGGCCGGTGATCTCAAATCCGCTCCCGCGAAGAAGTTCAACGATCTCTGCGTCCTCGGTTGGCACAGTCGACTGGGCGATTGCATCGACAGGAGTTGCGGAGCGCGAGCGAAGAACCCGGAGCGCGGCGTCGACAAGCATGGTGGTGACCGCAGCACGCTCGGGCTGCAGCGGGATGGCGAGATCAATTCGCCCGACGTCGTAGGGCTCGTAGAAGCGAGTGTGAAATCCCGCGACTGGCACCCCGTTGCGTTCGATGTAGCGGTCGTCGCGGTGTGGCTGTGCGGTTGTGGTGACGAGGGCAGCTCGGATCTCCTCAACGCTCCAGAGCGGTTCACCGGTAAAAGCTTCGTGATGATCGTTGACGAGCTGGGTAAAGGTCTCGGCGTCGGCGAGAGACCCCGGACGAATGCTCAGGGCCACGGCATCTCACCTTTGGCCATGATCAGGTCGTCAAGGATTGGGCGCATGCCGACGGCGGTGTAGAGCGAGTAGTCGGTATCTGCGAGATCCATCCCGAGCACCGTCGCCAGTCGAGCGTGCGCCCAGCCCCGGCTGCGAAAGCGACCGAACGACTCCAAGAGAAGCGCGTGCCCCAGGCCCTGATGGCGTCGTCGCTCGCGGACACC
Organism: Actinomycetes bacterium; assembly: GCA_039930525.1. Taxonomy (GTDB): domain Bacteria; phylum Actinomycetota; class Actinomycetes; order JAHEKZ01; family JAHEKZ01; genus JAHEKZ01. The sequence continues at coordinate 2,897 of JBDTTS010000340.1, forward strand.
GAAGGATCCGGTCAACCCGGTGTTCGATCTGGTGGTGTCAAGAAAGTTCAAGGCGAGAGCGACGGGGCCTTCAGCGTCATGAGCGATGACCGAAATGCCCGGTAGTGCCGTGGGATCATTCTGGACGCTGTACTCGTAATCAGCCTCTGACAGGTGCCAGCCCCCAAGTTTGGGA
>JBDTTS010000341.1:0-3039 GCA_039930525.1 Actinomycetes bacterium
TCCGCAACTCCGTGGACCGTCGCGGCTATCCGCCGAGCCTGCGCGAGATCGGCGCAGCGGTCGGGCTGCAGAGTCCCAGCAGTGTCTCCTACCAGCTGTTGGCGCTCGAACGAAAGGGATACCTGCGCAAGGACCCGAACCGACCCCGGGCTCTCGAGGTCCTCTCCCCCCACACCGCCTCGGATGCGCGCGGATATCGCCAGTCCCACGCCGACGTGGTCGACGAGACCGACATTGGCGACTCCAGGCCCACCCCCGCGTACGTCCCCGTGCTGGGCCGGATCGCCGCCGGGGTCCCCATCACCGCCGAAGAGGTCGTGGACGATGTCTTCGCCCTTCCACGCCAGATCGTCGGCGATGGGGAGCTGTTCCTGCTCAAGGTCGTCGGTGACTCCATGATCGAGGCAGCTGTGTGCGACGGGGACTGGGTCGTCGTGCGCCAACAGCCGACAGCCGAGAACGGCGACATCGTCGCCGCGATGCTCGACAACGAGGCCACGGTCAAGACGTTCAAGCGCAAGGACGGGCACGTGTGGCTATTGCCGCAGAACGAGATGTTCTCGCCCATCGACGGCGATCACGCCACCATCCTGGGCAAGGTGACCGCCGTACTTCGCAAGGTCTGACCCCGCGCCTGGGCAGGGTGTGACAGCGGACCGTCACTGCCTGAACTATGTCTGCAGATCCCGCACGATCCGGCTCAAGGTGACCCCCAGCGGCACGTCGAGCCGGATTGTCGCCTTGTCGTCACCACGGCTCGGCCCCTGCGTGACGATCGCCACAGGTATGTCGTTCGCCGCCGCCCGTCGCACGAAACGATAGCCGCTCATCACCTGCAGGGAAGAGCCGACAACCACCAGTCCCAGTGACGCATCAACGTGCGAAAAGCATTGCTCGACAAGGACTTTGGGCACGGACTCGCCGAAGAAGACGACATCCGGCTTGACCAGATCCGACTGACACACCAGACACCGTGGCGGATGAAAGCTAGCCACCGCCTCATCCGGAAGGAGCACGTCTCCGTCGGGGCGAATCGTCCCCGACATCTTCGCGAAGTGCGGGTTCGCCTCAGCCAACCGCCGATCAAGCTCGACACGCTGGGTCCTCTCACCGCAGTTCAGGCAGCGGACCGTCCCCAGGTTTCCGTGCAGCTCAAGAACGTCACGTGTCCCGGCTAGCTGATGCAGCCCATCGACGTTCTGGGTGACGATCGCGTGAACCAGCCCCAGGCGTTGAAGATCCGAGACCGCTCGGTGCCCGTCGTTGGGTCGCGCGCCGGCAAACCGTCGCCATCCCACGTAGCTTCGCGCCCAGTAACGCTGCCGATTCGCTGGGGAGGCAAGGAACTCGCCGTACGACATGGGCACCACCCGACGCCTGCCGTCCGGTCCGCGGTAGTCCGGGATACCGGACTCCGTCGACAGCCCGGCGCCACTCAAGACGGTGATGCTGCCCCCACGCACGAGCTCGACCAGTCGCTCGTATGCCGCCCCGTCCGGGGCCGGCCTCAACGCAGTCTCCACGCCTCAAGTATGCGGCGAGCCGCGGATACTTGGTCAAGCGATAACTCATCGTTATAAACTCGTCGACATGATTGATGCCGCGGGCCTGCGCGTGATGCGGGCGATCGCCGACCAGGGAAGCTTCACACTGGCAGCCCTTTCGCTGGGGTACTCCCAACCGGCCATCTCCCAGATGGTGCGACGTCTAGAGCAGCGCACCGGCACGGTCCTGGTCGAACGGGTGGGGCGCAACGTTCGCCTGACCGAGGCCGGACAGGTGCTGGCACGACACGCGGTGGGGGTGCTGGCCGCACTCGATGCTGCCGAGGAGGAGGTCGCCGCGATCGCAGGGCTGCGCGCGGGGCGGGTCAGGCTGATGGCCTTCCCCTCGTCTTCGGCGACTTTGGTCCCCCGTGCCCTAGCCCTGGTCAAGCAGCGTTTCCCCGAGATCAAGGTGACCTTCACCGAAGCCGAGCCGCCGGAGTCACTGGCGGCGTTGCGAGCCGGTGAGTGCGACCTCGCCGTAGCCTTCGCCTACGAGGGCACCGACCTGGGGCGTGGCGAGGAGGACCTCGACATGTTCGTCATCCACAAGCTTCTCGATGACGAGGTCCGCCTCGCACTGCCAAGGAACCATCCGATGGCGACCACCAAAGTTGCCGACCTGTCCCTGCTCGGCGACGAGTCGTGGATCGCCGGGTGTCCGCGCTGTCGGGGTCACCTCCTACAGCTGTGCCACAAGGCCGGATTCACGCCCAACGTGGCGTTTGAGACCGAGGACTACGTGGCGGTGCTTGGCCTGGTCGCCGAGGGACTCGGGGTGGCGCTCATCCCCGATCTGATCCTGCGCAGCGCCAACCACCCCGACGTCGTCACCCTGCCGATCTCGCCGGCCTCGCGCCGGGAGGTCCATGTGGTCACCACCTCGGACCTGCAGCGGGTCCCAGCGGTCAAGGCCACACTGGACGCACTGTGCGAGGCCGCGACCGCCACGCCTCGCGTGTTCCCCCGCGGCTGAGCTCGACGCCTTGCAGCAGGTCCTGGCGGGGTTCCTCACCATCGGAAGCATCATCGGCCTGGGCTTCCTGCTGGCCCACCTGCGTGTGCTCCGTTTCGACAGCCAGATCCTGCTGACCCGGCTGGCCTTCTTCGTGGCCACCCCCGCTCTGTTGTTCCAGACTCTCTCGAAAGCGCCGGTCGCCCAGATCCTCACCGTCGGGCTGGCCGCGGCGGTGCTGAGCTTTGTCGGGACAGCCGCGGCCTATGTCCTGCTGGCACGGACCGTGTGGCGCCGCTCGACCGGCGACATCGTCCTGGGTGCCCTCTCCTCGTCCTACGTCAACGCTGCCAACATCGGGCTCCCGATCACGGTGTACGTCCTCGGATCAGGGTCCTACGTCGCACCCGTGCTGTTGATGCAGCTCCTGGTGATCACGCCGCTGGCTTTCGCGATCCTGGATGCGATCGTGTCCAAACGTCGTCGTTCGCTGTTGAGCCTCGTCAGCCAACCTGTTCGCAACCCGATCACGGTCGGGTC
>JBDTTS010000342.1:0-3039 GCA_039930525.1 Actinomycetes bacterium
TCGCCGCCCTGTCAAGGCGGAGGTCGCGGGTTCAAGTCCCGTCGGGACCGCTCGGTCGGTCGGCTCGCCTTGGGGGGTCGGACGAACCGGGGCAGGTAGCTCAGTTGGTACGAGCGTCCGCCTGAAAAGCGGAAGGTCGGCGGTTCGACCCCGCCCCTGCCCACCACCGCAACACCCGCCGCAACCGAGGGCACCCCGCGTGAGGCGGGTCACATCTACGTTTGGCGCCTGCGCCCTCGGGTAACTCTCCTTGTGTTCGTCGCATCCGGATACCCCGGGGCGGCTCACCTGATGGAGGTGCGAACCGTGGAGCACGAAGCCCATACCCGAGTCGAACGCCCGGTGTCGACCGTCTACAACCAGTGGACGCAGTTTGAGTCCTTTCCCGAGTTCATGCAGGGCGTCAATCAAGTGACGCAGCTCGACCCCGCCACCACCGAGTGGGACGTCGAGATCGCCGGAGTCCAGCGGGCCTTCACCGCCGACATCATCGATCAGCAGCCTGACCGCTTGATCCACTGGCGCTCACGTACCGAGCCCATGCACGAGGGACGTGTCACGTTCACACCAGAAGGCGACGCCACCGACGTCACGCTGTGGCTGAACTTCGAGCCCGACGGCGTCATCGAGCAGCTCGGCGACAAGCTCGGATTCGTCCAGGGCCGTGTCGAGGGAGATCTCGATCGCTTCAAGGGATTCATCGAGCAGCGCGGTGACGCTACCGGCGCCTTTCGCGAGAGCATGCCAGCCGGCGACATCGACAGCTCGGCCCTCGAGAGCCCAATAACTCATGATGTGGAAGGAACGCGCCCATGAAGCTCACCACCATCGCGCTCGGCGCCGGTATCGGAATTGGATACCTCGCAGCGAACGAGGACGCCCGGAACAAAGCTTGGGCAAGCCTCAAGCAGGCAAAGGAGTCACGTCAGGCGCAGTCCATCGAGGACAAGGTCAGTGGCGCAGTGAGCGGCGCGGTCAGCCAGTTGGCTGACAAGCGTCGATCAAGCGGCGAGGACGTGCCTCTCTCCACCAGCACTGTCTCCCCTGCAACACCTTTGGCGTCCGATCGCTCGGTCATCAGCTGACGATCGGATCACGGGGCGGCGGGGGCGGGTGACGCTGCTGCGGGGGAGCAGCGTCATCCCGGACGCCCAGGTCGTTCGTTGTCGCCTTCCGAGCCTCAGGCACCTTCGCAGGCCCCATCGGGCTCGCGTGGGCGCCATCGGGCTCACCCGCAGAGACCCCGACCACCAGGACGACACCTGAATCGGCTCACGATGGGCGCATCGCATGCCGATATCGCCGGGAAGGGGCCAACCACGGTCCCGGACCGGGGAGGTGTCGACGTGGTCGAGGCACGGGGTGTTGTCATCGCCACGGTGATGGCTGCCCTAGTGGTCCTCGGACTTCTCGCCTTCGCCGCCTCAACGATCTTGCCGAGCACACTTCGGCAGCAGGCGTGCCAGAGCGGCCAGATACCGAAGTCTGAGTGCGACTAGCCCCGTCGAGTGTTGGCGGCAGCGATTCGTCACGGGTCAAGAGCCGACCCGACGTCACACTGGCGGATTCCTTGCGCTTTTGGGCCAATATCTGCCGGCAAAGTGCAGGCAATCCGCCAATCCTTGACCTGAGCCAGCAGCGTCGAGTACGGCGGCTACTTCTTGGGAAGCACCCGCACGAAGAAGCGTTGGCTCGTCCAGATCTTGTCGACCTTCACATTGGTGCCAGGTCGTGAGGCGTGCAGAATCTGGTTCTTACCGGCATAGATCGAGGCGTGGTACACCCCGCCCGAGTTGTACATGAACACCAGGTCGCCCGGACGTGCCTGCTTACGTGAGATCCGTTCGCCCTTGTGGCTCTGCGTTGACGCCGAGTGCGCCATCGAAATGCCGGCCGCGTTCTTGTACACGTACATCGTGAGCCCCGAACAGTCGAACGCACTAGGCCCGGAAGCTCCGTAGACGTATGGGTCACCCTTTTGGTTGCGAGCTACCTTCATGATGCGGTGGTACTTGCGATCGATGCGGGCGCGAGCTGCCTGGATCGACTCCCATCGCTTCTCAAGTGCGCTGTAGGTACGGGCGTTGATGACACCAGTCACCGCAAAGCCGCGGTGGTCCTGAAAGATCTTGACTGCCCGCTTGGTTTTGTCGTTGAAGGCGCCGGTCCGCGGGTCGACGTCGAGGGCTCGCTGAGCCAGAAGCACGCGGGGACCGGAGTCACCCTTGCGCAAAGTGTCAAAGCCGCCTCCGGACGCCGTTGCGGTGCTGGCGGCAAGTGGGCTGGCAAGGGCGATAGTGAGGCCGACGGCAAGCAGACGTCGACGCGCAAAAATCGGCGACATGTTTCCTCTCCGACGCCTGCGAGGTCAGCTGTCGGGTTCGGGCCAGAGAGTGCCCGGTCGCGCCCTTCGGCAACGACTTAACCCCAAGACCGTCCGCGTTCTAGCGGTCGGTCACTAACCTTGGGTCCCCCGCTCCTGCCCACGTTCACATCGTCACCCTCCGGGCTGGGCAGGATTCGGCGTACCCGGAGAGCCCCCACCTGGCGGCGAGGTCACGAAAGCGTATCGGCCGCTAAGGCGGCGAGCGCAACCCCTGACCTCCCAAAGTGGGATAGTTCACACCCGATCGGCCTAGTTGTTTACAACTAGTTACGCCGAACGAGGCTGGCCGCCGGTCTAGGGCTGCGGCGGAAACTGTCTCGGCGGCGGCGCTGGCGGCGGAGCGACGACAGGTGCAGCAGCCTCATCACCTTGTAACCCGGCCAACAGCGACTGAACTTCGGCAGCCCGGTAGCGCCGGTGACCCCCGAGCGTGCGGATGGCACTCAACTTGCCAGCTTTGGCCCACCGAGTCACCGTCTTGGGATCAACCCGGAAGAGGGCTGCCACCTCGGCAGGCGTCAGCAGTGCCTCAGGCTCTGGTGGTAGTTGTGCCATGTGTCCCCCACGTGCGGTCATCAAGTGTTCCCATCCCTCGGTCGCGCTCCGCGAGCGTACCTATGCAAAGAGTGACGGATGTCCCGCTTGTCCGTAAT
>JBDTTS010000343.1:0-3030 GCA_039930525.1 Actinomycetes bacterium
AGCGGCAACATGTGCAGCAATACGTCGCTTTGGGTAAAGCCCCACTCGGCAACCAGCACCTCCGCGTTGTGAACGAGGTTGGCGTGCGTCAGCAACGCACCCTTCGGACGCCCGGTGGTTCCGGATGTGTAGAGCAGCGCGGCTCCGTCGTCGCCGTGCACAAAGGGGAGATCGACGTCGGCGTCGGTGCTCAGCCCGCGCGCTGAGCCTTCGCCTGCGGCGTTCAGAGTCAGCGATTGCCAGGTGCCCGGGAGGGTTGTCCGGGTTGGATCACGAATGACCATAGCCGGCTCGGCGTCGCTGAGGAGCGAAGACACCTCAGTGTCGGAGTAGGCAGTGTTGACCGGTACTTGGATCGCTCCGCATCGCAGCAGGGCAAGGTGCAAGGCGACTACCGCCGGAGACTTTTCGACCTGGTAGAGCACTCGGTCACCGCGCTCGATGCCCAAGCCACGAAACCCCGATGCCCACTGCGCAACATCACGCTCAAGATCCCCATACGTGGTGACGGTGCCGTCCGGTGCGAGCAGGGCCGCAGCACCAGCGTTCTGCGCACCGGCGGACAGCAGCCCGGGCAATGTATAAGTCATGTCGGGCGAAACCCTATGACGGTGCTGGGAAGCCGAGATGGATGTGGTCCCGATGGGTATCGTCTGCGAAGTAGGTCGTGCCGTCGCCGTCTAGATTGACTGGGCCTCCCACCTGGTATGCACCACTCGCTGACGCCGCTCTCATGAAGTCAGCAACCATGGGAGTGTCGCCATTGTCGATGATCAGACGGCCATCAAGTGCCCATAGATCAACGGCACGGCCATCGGTGTGGTCACTTCTCCGGTCGGTGCCAAAAACGCGAATAGGGTGACCGGAGCGCAGGATGCTCACATCAATACGCCGATCTACGGCCAACTGCGTGAGGGCCTCTAGGACCGAGTCGTCGATGGCCCCTGCACGCACATCTGACGCAGCCGCATAGGGAAGTCGCACTCGGTCATTGTCGAGCAGGCGTCGGGCAGCGCGCGTGAGGTCGGCACTCGTCCGGCCCCACCTCGCGGGGCGCACTGTCGTCACGATCCAATCGGGTTCATCAGCTCGTAGCCGCACGTCGAGTGTGGTGCCGCCCGCCCTCACTCGCCCATTTGCGTCGACCGACCACTGGTCGACCACGATGAGAACGGACGCTGTCTCGGCCAGGATTCCGCCGTACTGCGCCACTCGCACCTGCACGACCGCGGCCTCGCCGGCACCCAAGAGCGGCTCAAGGTCGACGGCCAGGTTCGGGTTGTACCCCTCGGCCTCCAGACGACGCCCCGCGTTCGCCACCCCGCCGTCGCCCGCCTCCCAGGCGGCGGCCACCTCCACCATTCGCAGAGCCACTGACTTCACCCGAGGGGAGACATCGTTCGCACTAGGCACCCAAACATGGGTGCGCGGCAACTCATCACCGGCGGTGGGTGGTGGTGTCGCGGTAGTCGGCACGGGTGCCGCGACGGACCTTCCCGCGTCCGGGCTTGGACGAGCCGCACCCTCACACCCGCCCAGACCGATGCTCACGCTAACCAAGCCCAGGGATCTCAGGAGGTCTCGACGCTGCAGTTCACTCAACTGTCAGCCCTCCGTCCCTACCCACGATGTGATCGGACAATTACACCTGAGGTGAAAGTACCGCGACCGATCCGCGCTGCTTCGATACGCTCACTTTTGTGACGGCCGAACGCAACTCCATTGGGCAGTCAGTTGGTGAAGTACTCCACGCCTGGACCGGCGCCCAGTTTCCGTCACCCGAACCGATTGTCGGTAGGTACTGCCGGGTCGAGCCTCTCGATCCGCGAAGGCACACCGACGATCTCTTCGAGGCCAACATCACCGATCCAACGGGTGCGAACTGGACGTACCTTCCTTACGGTCCCTTCGCGACGCTAGACGCGTACGAGGCCTGGGTCGCGAGCGTTTCAGCGTCCGACGACCCCATGTTTTTCGCGATCGTGGACCTCGAGACTCAGAAGGCATCTGGGGTGGCAAGTCTCCTGCGCACGTCCACCGAGGACGGTTCGACTGAGGTGGGCCACATCAACTTTTCGCCCCTGCTACAGCGCACTCGAGCGAGCACGGAGTCCATGTATCTGTTGATGGCCAGAGTCTTCGACGTCTGGGGCTATCGGCGCTACGAGTGGAAGTGCAACGCGCTCAACGCGCCATCCATGGCGGCTGCTCGGCGATTGGGTTTCACCTTCGAAGGTACCCACCGAAAGGCGAAGGTGGTCAAGGGCCGCAACCGAGACACGGCATGGTTCTCGATTACCGACGAAGAGTGGCCGACCATTAGGGCACGGTTCCAGCGATGGCTGGAGCCCACCAACTTTGATGACGCTGGGAGACAGATCACCCCACTTCGGCTTGCCTAACCTGCCAGACTTCGGAAGTGCCCGGTGACAACCCCATGACCCCCAAGGTCGAGCGCCGCTTTGAGATCGTCTCTGCGATCATCCTCTCTCTCGCTGCGCTGGCCACGGCGTTTGCCGGGTATCAGGCGTCACTGTGGGACGGCGTTCAGTCAAGCGACTATGGCAAAGCATCAGCCTTGCGGGTGACTTCAGCTGAGAAGGCGACAGCCGCCAATGAATATCGGTTGGCTGACCTCGGTGTCTTTGAGGGGTACGTCAACGCCAGACTGAGCGGCGACCAAGAGTTGGCATCCTTTTACCGAACACGGTTCCGGTCAGAGCTCGAGGTCGCCTTCGATGCCTGGGTAGCCCTTGATCCGTGGAATAGCTCTGAGGCACCACCGAGCCCTCTGGCCATGCCTGAGTACCAGCTGCCCTTGGACCAGGAGGCCGATGACCTCGTCGCTCAGGCGGAGGCACTCTTCGCTTCAGGCGAAGACGCCAACTCCGTGTCGGACGTATTCACTCTCGGCACGTTGTTGTTTGCGGCCTCCCTGTTCTTCGCCGCAATCTCTGAACGGTTTGAGGTAGTTGGACCACGCACCACTCTCGTGGCGATCTCTGCGATCGCCTTGCTCAGCGGCGTGGC
>JBDTTS010000344.1:0-3022 GCA_039930525.1 Actinomycetes bacterium
GTCCCGGAGGCCGTTCTCGGCCTGGCGGTCCTGTCGTTGGCCGGGGTGTTCGTCTACGCCACCCTACGCAACCGCCCCGCCAAGGGGCAGGACCCGTTCTCACCCGACGACACCTCTGACCCCGAGGCTGACCCGTCTTCCCAGCAGGACACCACCGACCAACCCTCGATCCACAGGTGAGGAACCCCAGATGAGCACAGGAACGAGCAACCGCGGAACAGCCCAGAGCAGCCGGGAGCACATCAACGCGTTGCGGGCCGCCCAGGCGATCAAGGAGACGCGCCAGCAGCTGCGGATCCGGCTGACCTGGCTGGTCGTCACGGTGGCGGTGGTCGGGATCGTCGTGGCGATGATGCTTACCTCACGGCAAGAGACCTCATCGGCGATCAAGGTCGCGCCTGACTTCACCCTCACCGACACCTCCGGGGCGAGCGTGAGCCTGGCGTCATACAGGGGGAAGGATGTCCTGCTGTACTTCAGTGAAGGCGCCGGCTGCCAGGCCTGCCTGATCCAGATGGGCCAGATCGAGCAGGACCCGGCCTTCGCCGCGGCCGGGCTGACCGTGCTGCCCATCGTGATGAACAGCAAGGAGCAGATCACTGCCGACATGGCCGCCAACGGGGTCCGTACCCCCTTCCTGCTCGACGACGGCACCGTGTCCACCGAGTACGGAACCATCGGCAAGGGCATGCACGCGGGCCTGCCGGGTCACAGCTTCGTACTGATCGACAAGACAGGCAAGCAGCGCTGGTACGGCGAGTACCCGTCAATGTGGCTGTCCACCGAAGACCTGCTCCAGGAGGTCAGCGCCCACCTGTCCAGTTGAGCCGGGACGGGTATGCCGAAAGCACAGTGCGGTCCGTCCTTTCGAATCGCTCCACGATGCTCGTTGAGAGTCAAGGCGCCGCGGTCACCTGGGGCGTACAGAAGGACGGGAAGCCAGCATGAGTCGCCAGTCAGTATCCGCCGAACGTCGTGCCGGTGTGGCCGAGTTCAAGCAGGACCTGGTGGCGGCGACCCAGACGGCAGCGACCCAGGGCACCGTGTGGGCCCCGGACGCGCCGGTCGACCTTCAGGAGCACACCCCCACCGATCCCCCCGCGCCCAGCGCATCGGCCGCGTTCGCGTCAAACAAGTCCAGGCGCAAGCAGATGGTGTGGGCCGTCGGACTGCTGCTCGCTGTGGCCGTTGTAGTCGGCGTCTTCCAGATGGGTAAGTCCGACGTTCCCGGTATCTCGGGCACGCCGGTCGGGACGGAGACCACGGCAGCCGCCGGGGCGGCCGCCCCGGTCGACCAGGCCAAGCTGGCCGCACTGATGCAGAAGGTCAGCGCGAACCCCAAGGACATCGCCTCCCTCCAGGACATCGGCAACCTCTACTTCGCGGCCACGGAGTTCAAGAGCGCGATCGTCTGGGAGCAGAAGATTCTCGCGGTCGACCCGAAGAACCAGGTGGCGCTCCTCGCGCTTGGCGCGGGACAGTTCAACCTCGACAATGCGGTCGAGGCCAAGAAACAGTGGCTGATAGCCGCGGCGCTCTACCCCCAGAACGCCGAGGTGCACTACGACCTTGGTTTCCTCTACTTCAGCCAGAGCCCCCCTGACACGGCCAAGATGACCGCCGAGTGGGAGAAGGTCGTGGCGATCGACCCCAACTCCGCTCTGGCGAAGACGGTTGCCACCTATCTGACCAGCGCGACCGCCGCCCCCACCGGGTCGGCTACCCCCAGCACCAAGTAGCGCCATGACCATCGCCTACGTTGCTCTCGCGTTCCTCGCCGGAATCGTGTCGTTCGCGTCGCCGTGCTGCCTTCCCATGGTGCCGGCCTATGTGAGCCACATCGTGGGAACGACCCCGGCGGACTCGCCCAAGGCACGGCGGGTGGCGTTGCGGCAGTCACTGGCGTTTGTTCTTGGCTTCACCATCGTGTTTGTCAGCCTGTGGGTCTCGATCGGGCTGGTCGGGTATTTCCTGCGGGACTACGTCCCGGTCATGCGAGTGATGGGGGGCGTCATCCTCATCGTGATGGGACTGCACGTCGCGGGGCTGATCCAGATCTCGGCGCTCTATCGGCAGGTCTCGGTCCCGACCGGGCGCCTCATCGAAAAGTCGGGCACAGGGGACGGCACCGTCAAGGTCCTTGCCCCCAGCTGCTGATGATCACAAACCTGTTCGTCAAACTCTCGAGCGCACTGCCCAATATCGGTATCTGAGGAAGAGCCCACCATGAGCCAAGACACCCGCACCCGCCCCGTCAAGCCTGGCGATCGTGAGGCGCTCGATGCTCTCGACGGGTCCGGCGGCGGCCCCGCGGTCTCGACGACCGACCTGCTGGACCGGCTCTGGCGGTTCTTCATCTCGATGCGCACCGGGCTTTGGCTGATCCTCGCGCTTGGGCTGCTGTCACTGGCCGGGACACTGCTGGTGCAGGCGCCGGCGGGTCTGTCCGCCGACCCGGTGGCCTACACGGCATGGCTCACCTCGATCCACCCCAAGTACGGCGGATGGACACCCGTTCTGGACAAGCTCGGCCTCTTCGCGGCCTTCACGTCGATCTGGTTCAAGTCAATCAGCGTGCTCCTGACCACGAGCGTCCTGGCTTGTTCGGTCAACCGGGCGCCCCGCCTGTGGAAGCTTGCCCTTCACCCCCACACGCGGATGGGCGAGACCTTCTTCACCCATGCGCCGCTCAGAGCCAGCGTCCTGGTACCGGATGAAGTGAACCCAACGACCGACTACGTACGCGAGGTCCTGGCTTCCCACCGCTTCCGGACGACCACCGACCCGGACGAGCACGGCATGAACCTGTACGCCGACCGCTTCCGCTGGGGTCCGTTCGGAACCGTCGTGGCCCACCTGAGCTTCGTGGTCATCTTGCTGGGCTTCTTCGTCAGTGCGACTACCGGCTTCAAGGACACCAACGTCACGGTTGCCGTCGGCTCGACGGTGCAGGTTGGTCACGGGACGGGGCTCTCGGTCAAGGCGATGTCCTTCAACGACGCCTACTACCCGGACGGTTCCC